>NZ_JBTRXV010000016.1:0-55149 GCF_054608695.1 Thiomonas sp. | reverse complement strand
CCCAGATTGACGACCCCGGCGTGCAGGAGTGCCGAGACCGGCGTGGGAGCTTCCATGACTTGAATCAGCCAGCCATGTGCAGGTATCTGCGCTGTTTTCAGCGCCACACCGAGCACGAGCAAGACTGTTGCCAAAGGCACCGGCCAAGGCAGAGCTGTGTGCATCTCGGCCAGCTTCCAAGCGAGCGTGTCGATGCGCAGGGTGCCGAATTGCGCGTACAGCAAAACGGCGGCGCCAATGAAACAGAGCTCGGCGATGCGGCTGACGAGAAACTTTTTATGCGCCGCGATGAGGGCAGCCGTTCGCCTGGGGTAGAAGGTCAGAAGCCGATGCAACGCCAAGCTGCCGCCGAACCATGCGGCGATGATCAAAGTGAGATCGTTACTCACGACAATGGCCATCACAGCGGCAAGCGTGGCCAGCAACGCACTGGCGTAGAAATGTTGCCGCGCCTCTCCTTGAAGGTGGCGCCTCGAATACCCGACGATGACCACGCCGAGAAAACTCACGAGCAGCAACATGACGGATGCAGCGAGGTCGATGCGAAACATCCCGCCAACTGACGGGCCGATCCCCCACACCCAGAGCAGCACGCACGCGATGCATGCCATGAGCGCTGCCAAGCCCGCACTCCAAGCCATGCGCCAAACGCGCCCGGGCTGCGTCCCGAGGCGCGCACACGCCGCGGATCCCATTCCAAAAATCAGCAACGGCACTGCGCATGCGATCTCGCCAATCCCCACGGTGAAGCTCCCGATACTGTTGATATCGTGTAGTTTCAGGCCTGCGCGTCATTCTGTAAAATAGATGATTTAGAACAAAACGTTCATGAAAAAAGAACAGATCGCGGCGAGCCGAATCAACTACCGTCACCTGCATGCGTTCTGGGCCGTCGCCCGGCAGGGCCATCTCACGCGCGCGGCCGAGCAGTTGCATGTGTCCCAGTCGGCCTTGTCCACGCAGATTCGTGAGCTGGAGGACCGCCTGGGTACCCCTCTGTTCGTGCGCGAGGGGCGCGGCCTGCAAATCACCGAAGAGGGCAGCATCGTCTTCGATTACGCCCAGGCCATTTTCGACCTCGGGGCGGAAATGCTGGCGACGCTCGAGGGTTCGGGGCAATCGCTCGTACAGCACCTGCGTGTGGGCAGCGTGGCCACCTTATCGCGTAATTTCCAGGACAACCTTTTCCGCCCCCTTCTACCGCGGCCGGACGTACGACTCACGCTCGAGTCGGGGAGTCTCGACGAATTGCTCGTCAAGCTGCGCATGCACAAGCTCGACGTCGTGCTGTCCAACCGTGCGGTGGCCAAGGACGCTGAGAACGCATGGCGTTGCAAGCGCATCGCACGGCAGGCGGTGAGTTTGATCGGGCATCCCGAGCTGGTCCCCGAAAGATTCCGCTTTCCGCGTGACTTGCAAGGCCACAAGCTCGTTTTGCCCGGGTCCAGCAGTGAAGTCCGGGCGCGTTTTGATGCACTTTGTGAGGAACACGGCATCAAACCTGCAATCCTTGCCGAGGTGGACGACATGGCCATGCTGCGCTTGCTGGCGCGCGACTCGGGCGCCCTGGCAGTGCTACCCGCCGTGGTCGTGCAAGACGAGATTCAGCAAGGCGTGCTGCGTGAACTGATGCGCCTGCCCGGAATCGAGGAGCATTTTTATGCCATCACCGTGCCGCGCCGGTTCGATCCGCCCTTGCTCAAAACCATGCTGCAAGCCGCCCGACAAGACACCCTGAGCATGACCGGCGGCTCCACAGCAGCGCCAGTTGGTAGCTGACCAAGCGGACGTCCAGATGCGGCCGCGAACCACGCAACGCGGCCGTCCGTTCAGGCCGAACTGCCGTCACTGGCCGAATTCTGTTCGGGTGACGGTAGAAACTCTGGAAGCCCGCGGGTTGAACACCTAGGCCGAGACGGGCGAGTGGATTTTGTTCAAAGTCGGGAGGTCCCCATCAAAAATTTGGTGGGCATTCAGCCATGACCTTTCGACCTTGTCGAGATCACTCGTCTCGATCCAATGGAAGAGCACGGCACGACCAACACCTGTCGCTGCGTGTTCATGTCGATGCGAAATTGATCAGCGTGCCGACGAAGGGCTGATCAGGCGCTTCATGCTGAGCAGCTCGTCGACGCGCGGCTGACATCGCGGCGTTTGGTCAAACCAAGATCGGCATGATGGTCAAATTCTTGTCGGTACGCACATACCTGGGTTCCCATCTGGGGTTTGGCATGCAGTTCGGCACCATCGACAAGCACCCGGCCTTCGAGCAGTATTGGGCGAGGATCAGCGCTCGCCCTGCGGTGGTGCGAGCACGGCAGTTCGACGATGCGTTGATCTCGAAGAAATCTGCCAATGCTTGAGAGCAGGATCGATTTCAACGGACACCATGAAAGGCGTCATGGCAATGGGCCCCATCAAGCTCAGCGTCCGTCCAGCAGGCCGCGTTCATCTGGCGAGTGGTCAGTCCCGCAGGAGGACCAAGCTTGCCACTGCCTGTTTGTTGACCGGAACCTGGAGTACGGCTCCAGCAACGCCCACCGCCGTGCTCGTCAACCCGTTTCACGACCCATTTGAGCAAGTCACGCGAGGCTTGCAGGCTTGCGCGGTGCCCAGCCCCCCCGACCTACACCCACGCGGAGATGCAGGAGGAAGAACACTATCGCGTCGATCAGAGCAATAGCTGCCATCTAGCCGGCAAATGCCGTCTGTCCAATAGCTTTCTGTACGACCGTGGCATTGCGAGCACTTTGCTTCCCGTACTGCGTGCGGATCCGCAATTGCATGACACCAGCGTATGGATACTGGTCCAGGGGCGCCTCGTGCAATTGCTCGGTTGTGTCTCGCGGCAGGAACAGATCGCGCATCTTGAAGCGGTAGCCCGCGCCACACCCGATGTGCAAGCCGTGCTCAGCAGCATCTTGGTGGGCACACATGGCAAACCGCCTTACCCGCGTATGGCAGTGCTGTGTGGGTCAGGCCTGCTTAAGGCAATGCAGAACAAGTCCCCCGCACGCGGATAAGGCGGTAAAGGTATTTGCATGATGAAACAACAGACCCTTGCCATGGCAGCCGATTCGGAATCGGGATACGAGCAATATCGCAAGCCCACGCGGCGCGATGAATTCTTGAAGGCCATGGAGGCCATCGTGCCGTGGTCGGCCTTGTGCGAGGTCATCGAGCCGCACGATCCCAAGGCGGGCAACGGCCCCGCCCACCCATCGGACTGGAGCGCATGCTGCGCATCCACTTCATCCAGCACTGGTTCAATCTGGCCGACCTGGCCTGCGAGGACGCGCTGTACGACAGCGCCAGCCTGCGCCGCTTTGTCGGAATTGACCTGGGCCGTGAGCCGGTGCCCGACGCCACCACCTTGCTCAAGTTCCGCCGCCTGCTCAATCACAACAAGCTCGGTGAGGCGCTGTTTGCTCAGGTGGGGCGCGGGAACTGCAAGCGCGGGGCTTCAAGGTCAACACCGGCACCATTGTGGACGCCACCATCATTGGCGCGCCCAGCTCCACCAAGAACGCTGACAAGGCGCGCGACCCCGAGATGCACCAGACCCGCAAGGGCCAGCAGTGGTACTTCGGCATGAAGCTGCACATCGGGGTGGACAGCCGCACGGGGCTGGCGCACAGCGCCGTGGTCACGGCGGCCAATGTGCATGACAAACATCCGCTGCCCGAACTGCTGCATGGCAATGCACAACGTGTGCATGGCGACTCGGCCTATGCCAGCCAGAAAGAGCTGATCGCCAGCAAAGCCCCCAAGGCCAACGACTTTCCAAACCAGCGTACCCGGCGCCCTGGCGGCATCGTGGATGAGGTGCAGCGCGGCAAGAATCGCAACAAGTCGAAGATTCGGGCTCGGGTGGAGCACGTCTTTGGCGTAGTCAAGCGGCTGTGGGGCTTTGGCAAGGTGCGTGACCGGGGGCTGCAAAAGCATGCGACGCGGGCGTTTACAGCGTTGGCACTGGCCAATCTTTACCTCAGCCGCCAAAGGCTGATGGCACAGGTGCGTCCATGAGGGCGAAAAACGGGCCAGATGGCCCGTGCATCAGGCCCGGTGGGCCGCAAAATGGGGCGAGGTATGCCTCGTTTCGACCCCTTTGCTCCATCAGGAGGCTGTGTTGGCGTTTTGACGGAGCTTGTTCAGCGTCGCCTTAGGGCGACGCTGAACAAGTCCCTCGTGCGCATCGCTCGGCTGCAAGAGCCGAAGCGTCGCATCAAGTTTGGCCTCCTGAAGGGCAAGCTGACCGTCCCGACAGACTTCGACGCGCCTTTGCCCGACGATGTGCTGGCCGGCTTCGAGGGACGCTGATGCGCCTCCTGCTGGACACGCACATCTTCTTGTGGGCCGTTGCGGGGTCACCGCTGCTAAAAGCCCCAGCCCGCCGTCTCATCGAGTCCGCCGACGAGGTCTACGTCTCGGCAGCCTCCATCTGGGAGGTCGCCATCAAGGCCCGCCTGGGAAAGATCGAGGCAGACCCCGCGCGCGTTGGCGGCAGCCATCGAGGCGAGCGGGTTCTGGAACTTCCCGTCAGAGCGACGCATGCTGCCGGCGTGGCCCAGCTTGCGCTTCACCACAACGACCCATTCGACCGGCTCCTGATGGCCCAAGCACGGGTCGAGCCGCTCAAGTTGGTCACTGTCGACGCGATGCTGGCCAAGTACAGCGACGTTGTGGTCCTGGTCTGAATCGTTGTCGATGCCCGTGCACTGAGGTCGCAAGCCCGAGCCAAGGCTTGCTCGAAGCCATCGGCATGCCGGTCACCAGCACGATTGGGTGACAGCGCCTTATTGAAAGCTGCGTTTGGCATTTGCGCGACAACCGGGTCAGGTCCCGGATGACGCGACCCGGATCCACCGCGCAGCCTTTTCCGCAATCATCAGCGTCGGGCTGTTGATGTTGCCGCTGGGAATGACGGGCATCACGCCCGCATCCACCACGCGCAGGCCTTCGATGGTGCCCCCGCGGCCGTCGCGCAGACGCAGGCGGGTGTCGACCACGGCTTGCGGGTCGTCCAAGCGGCCCATCGCGGTGGTGCCGGCGGGGTGGAAGATGGTGGTGGCGATG
This sequence comes from Thiomonas sp., assembly GCF_054608695.1. Taxonomy (NCBI): domain Bacteria; kingdom Pseudomonadati; phylum Pseudomonadota; class Betaproteobacteria; order Burkholderiales; genus Thiomonas; species Thiomonas sp. Next base: position 50,073 of record NZ_JBTRXV010000016.1, on the reverse strand, counting down.
TCGCCGGCCAGGCGCGCCAGTTCTTCGTCCGTCCGGAACTGAACCCCGGGCTTGAATTCCTCCGGCTGGTACTGCGCCAGCGCCGGCTGGGCGACGATGCGGCGGGTGAGGCGCAGGCTGTCGGCGGCCACTTGCCGGTCGGCCTCGGTGCTCAGGTAGTTGGGCGCGATGGCCGGGGCGTCTTCGAAGCGCGGACTGGTGATGCGCACCGTGCCGCGGCTGCCGGGGTTGAGGTTGCAGACGCTGGCGGTGAAGGCGTCGAAGCCGTGGAGCGGTTCACCGAAGGCATCCAGGCTCAGCGGCTGGACGTGGTACTGGATGTTGGGGTGCGTGTACTGCGCGCTGCTGCGGGTGAACACGCCGAGCTGGCTGGGCGCCATGCTCATCGGCCCGCTGCGCTTGAGCGCGTATTCCAGCGCGATGGCGGCCTTGCCCCAGGCGCTGGCGGCGCGGGTGTTGAGGGTGCGCGTGCCCTGCACCTTGAACACCGCGCGAATCTGCAGATGGTCTTGCAGATTGGCGCCCACCCCGGGCAGATCGGCCACGGGCGCAATGCCCTGCTGCCGCAGCAGGGCGGCCGGGCCGATGCCCGAGAGCTGCAGGATTTGCGGCGAGCCGATCGCCCCGGCGCTGAGGATGACTTCCCCCTTGGCGTGCGCCGTCACCATCTCCTGGCCGGTCCACACATCCACGCCGCTGCAACGCAGGCTGCCGTCGGGCTGGGTGTCGATGCGCAGGCGCGAAACCTGCGCCGAGGTCCACAGCTCGAAGTTGGGCCGGCCGTAGCAGGTGGGGCGCAGAAACGCCTTGGCGGCGTTCCAGCGCCAGCCCGCCTTCTGGTTGACCTCGAAGTAGTTCACACCCTCGTTCGTGCCGCGGTTGAAGTCGTCGGTGGCGGGAATGCCGGCCTGCTGCGCGGCCCGGGCGAAGGCGTCGAGAACGTCCCAGCGCAGGCGCTGCTTCTCCACGCGCCATTCGCCGCCGTGGCCGTGCCATCGGGCGAAGTCGGGGTCGGCCTTGGCCGGGTCGTCGCCGCGCCAGTGGTTTTCGTGGGCGATGAAGTCGGGCAGGCAGGCGTTCCAGTTCCAGGACTCGTCGCCGAGTTGCTGCGCCCAGGCGTCGTAGTCGCGCGCCTGGCCGCGCATGTAGATCATGCCGTTGATGCTGCTGCACCCGCCCAGCACTTTGCCGCGCGGGTAGCGCAGGGTGCGGCCGTTCAGGCCCGCGTCCGGCTCGGTCTGGTAGAGCCAGTCGGTGCGCGGGTTGCCGATGCAATAGAGATAGCCCACCGGAATGTGAATCCAGTGGTAGTCGTCCTTGCCGCCGGCCTCGATCAGCAGCACGCTTTTGCTCGGGTCGGCGCTCAGCCGGTTGGCGAGCAGGCTGCCCGCGGTGCCGGCGCCGATGACGATGAAATCGAAGGTGGTGTCGCGCATGGTGGTCAACATCATCGCATGCCATCAAGGCTTGTCGCGCAATGCCCGAGCAGCGTTTGGGGCGAGCCCCCATTGCCACCATCCCCCTCCCTGCCTCCCCCACGACGTGGGGGAGGAGAGAACACTCCCTCCCCACTCGTGGGGAGGGTTGGGGTGGGGACAGAGCGGCAGGCGGACGCTGCGGTGCTTGTCTTACTTCGCCGTCGGCATGACGAACTCGGCGCCCTTGGGCGTGCTCTCCGGCCAGCGCTGCATGATGCTTTTTTGCTTGGTGTAGAAGCGCACGCCTTCTTCGCCGTAGGCGTGCATGTCGCCGAACAGGCTGGCCTTCCAGCCGCCGAAGCCATGCCAGGCCATGGGCACCGGAATGGGCACGTTGATGCCCACCATGCCCACCTGGACGCGGCGGGCGAATTCGCGCGCCACATGGCCGTCGCGGGTGAAGCAGGCCACGCCGTTGCCGAAGGCGTGGGCGTTCACCAGATCGAGCGCGGCGGTGAAGTCGGGCACGCGCACGCAGCTCAGCACCGGGCCGAAAATTTCGTCCTGGTAGATGCGCATGTCGGGGGTGACCTGGTCGAACAGGGTGCCGCCGAGCCAGAAGCCCTGAGATTCTGGGCCCCCGTTCGCTGACGCGACCGCACCCCCGGGGGGCTGCGCCAGCGCCTTGGGGCGGCCCGGCGTCGCTGGCTTGTGTCCAGCAATGGTGAAGTTGCGGCCATCGACCAGCAGTTTCGCGCCCTGCTGCACGCCGGAGGCGATCATGCCGCTGATGCGCTCGCGCGCCGCGGCGGTGACGATGGGGCCCATCTCGGCGTCCAACTCCATGCCGTTCTTCACCTTGAGCTGCTGCGTGCGCTCGATCAGCCTGGGCATGATCTTGTCGGCCACGCCGCCCACCAGCACGCCCACCGAAATGGCCATGCAGCGTTCGCCGGCCGAGCCAAAAGCGCTGCCGATGAGCGCATCGACCACCTGGTCGAGGTCGGCGTCGGGCATCACCACCATGTGGTTCTTCGCTCCGCCCAGTGCCTGCGCCCGCTTGCCGAAGCGCGCCGCCTCCTGCGCGATGTGATGCGCCACCGGCGTGGAGCCGACGAAACTGATGGCGCGCACGTCCGGGTGCTCCAGCAGCGCATCCACCGCGGCCTTGTCGCCCTGCACCACGTTGAACACGCCGTCGGGCAGGCCGGCCTGCTTGAACAGCTCGGCCATGAGCAGGCTGGGGGAGGGGTCGAGCGGGCTGGGCTTGAGCACGAAGGTGTTGCCCGCGGCGATGGCCACCGGGAACATCCAGCACGGCACCATGCAGGGGAAGTTGAACGGCGTGACCCCGGCGACCACGCCCAGCGGCTGGCGCAGCGTCCAGTTGTCGATGCCGGTGGACGCTTGCTCGGTGTAGTCGCCCTTGAGCAGTTGCGGAATGCCGCAGGCGAACTCGATGATTTCGATGCCGCGCGTGACCTCGCCCTGGGCGTCGGTGAACACCTTGCCATGCTCGGCGGTGATCATCGCCGCGAGGGTGTCGCGGTGCTGGTTCATCAGCTCCAGAAACTTGAACAGCACCCGCGCGCGGCGCAGCGGCGGGGTGTCGGCCCACTTCGGAAACGCCGCTTGCGCAGCGGCCACCGCGGTGCCGACATCGCTGGCATCGGCCAGGGCGACCTGGCGCGCCACCTGGCCGGTGGCCGGGTTGTAGATCGGCTGGCTGCGGCCGCTGGCGCCCGGCGTGGCGTGGCCCTGAATGAAATGGCCGACCGTGGCCGTGGCGGTAAAGGCTTCTGGGGCACCCATGCGAGTCTCCTGGACTGAATGTGCAATCGGCCAATCGTAGGCCTCGGCTCCGAGCCTGAACAGCCATATGGAGTGACAACATTGTTCAAATTCGTGAACAATGGACCGATGACTGCATCCATGGGCCGATGACCTCTCCCATTCCTCCCCGCGACGACCTGCTGTGGCAGCAGGTGCATTGGCTTGGCGTCATTGCCAGCGCCGGCAGCCTGACGGCGGCGGCGCAGCGCCTGGGCGTGTCCAAGGCCGCCGTGAGCCAGCATCTCGCCCTGCTGGAGCGCCGGGTGGGGGTGCCGCTGGTGCGGCGCACCACCCGCGCCCTGCGCCTGACCGAAGCCGGCCAGGGCCTGGTGGACGACACCGTGCCAGCCTTCGCGCAGATCGCCCATGGCGTGGCCGCGGCGCACGAACTGGCGCAGGCGCCGCGCGGGCTGGTACGCGTGACCGCCCCGGTGGCGCTGGGGCGGCAGCATATCGCCCCGCATCTGCTGGACTTCCTGCGGCGCTATCCCGACATTCGCGTCGAGCTGGAACTGTCGGACCGGCTGGTCAACCTGCCGCAAGAGGGATTCGATCTGGCGATTCGCCATGTCGCCGCGCCGCCCGACAGCACCGTGGCCTGGAAGCTGTGCGCCACGCGCTCGCTGCTGGTGGCCGCGAACGGCTATTTGCGCAGGCGCGGCGCGCCGCAACATCCGGACGATCTGGCCGGGCATGATTGCCTTACCTATCTGCGACCGGGCGCGGCGGTGTGGATGTTCGAGCGCGCGAACGAAGCCGGTGGCACATCACAAACCGAGGGGCAGCCCGAGCGGGTGCGCGTCACGGTGCGTGGGTCGCTGCGCGCCAACACCACCGAGGTTCTGCGCGAGGCCCTGCTGGCCGGCCTGGGCATCGCCCTGGTTCCCGACTTCAGCGTGGCCAAGCCGCGCAACATGCAGCGACTCCAACAGGTCCTGCCTGACTGGAAGCCGGTGGGTTTTTTCGGCGACAGCATCTACGCCATCCGCCCCTGGAGCCCAAGCGCGCCCCGCGCGGTGCAACTGGTGGTGGAGCATCTGCGCACTGCGCTGGCTGGCGGTTTCGCGCGGTTGGGGCTTGAATGACGCGATCCATCCATCTCAACCCATCCTTCAACAGGAGAGCCATTCATGGACAAGTGGGCATTGGTCACGGGCGCTTCGGGCGGCATCGGCCTGGAGATTGCACGCGAGTTGGCCGCGACGGGTTATGCGCTCGTGCTGAGCGCGCGCAGCGATGACAAGCTGCAGACCTTGGCCGAGGAGTTGCGAGCGCAGCATGGCACACGCTGCCTGTGCATGGCGCTGGACCTTGGCGCAGCAGACGGGCCGGAGACGCTGACGCGGCGCATCGCCGAGGCGGGCGTGGAGCCCACGGTGCTGGTGAACAACGCCGGCTTCGGGGTCTACGGCCGTTTCGCCGAGGCGGACGTCGCGCAGACCCAGGGCATGATCGACCTCAACATCAGCGCGCTCACGCGGCTGACGGCGCTGCTGCTGCCCGCGATGCTGCGGCAAGGCCGTGGCCGCATCCTCAACGTGGCGAGTACCGCGGCCTTCCAACCCGGCCCGGGCATGGCGGTGTATTTCGCCAGCAAGGCCTATGTGCTGTCGCTCAGCGAGGCGCTGGACGCGGAGTTGCGCTGGCGCGGCATCAGCGTCACCGCGCTGTGTCCGGGGGCGACCGAAACCGGTTTCGGCGCGCGCGCCCAGGGCGAGCAGCGTTCAGCTCTGTTTCACGGGCGCATGGCGACGGCGCGCGATGTGGCGCGTTACGGCGTGCTGGCGATGGAGCGCGGCCAGCGTGTGGCGGTGTATGGCCTGCTCAACCGCATGCTGGCGGCCAGCGTGCGCTTCACCCCGCGCCCGGTGGTGACGGCGCTGGCGGGTTGGATGATGCGCGAGGTTTGAGGGCGCCCGGCGTTGCCATCACGGCGGCGCCGGCGCGGCTTCAGCTGCGCTGCGGGCTGGCGTCGCAGCCGCCAGCGGTGGTCAAGGGTGAGGCCGTCGAGCCCTGGGCCCGCGCGGCATCGCCGCACACCGGGCATTGCGGGTTGCGGGCGATGCGGATGGTGTGGATGTCCATGTCGAGCGCGTCGATCAGCAGCAGGCGGCCCGCCAGGCTGCGGCCGGCGCCGGCCATGAGCTTGAGCGCCTCGGCGGCTTGCAGGCTGCCGACGATGCCCACCAGCGGCGCGAACACGCCCATCACGGCGCAGCGCACTTCCTCCACCGGCACATCCGGCGGGAACAGACAGGCGTAGCAGGGCGCGCGCTCACCGTCAGCGCGCGCACGCGGGTCGAACACGCTCACCTGGCCGTCGAAACGGATGGCCGCACCGCTCACCAGCGGCACGTCGTGACGCACGCAGGCCGCGTTGAGCGCATGGCGGGTGGCGAAGTTGTCGCTGCAGTCGATGGCCACCGTGGCCTGCGCGACCAGCGCGCCCAGCAGCGCGGCGTCGGCACGGTGCGGCACCATGTCCACCTGTGCCCGAGGGTTGATCTGGAGCATGGCCTCACGCGCCGACTCGACCTTCAACTGACCCACGCGCGCCTCGGTGTGCGCGATCTGGCGTTGCAGATTGGTGAGGTCGACGACATCGTCGTCCACCAAAGTGATGCGGCCCACCCCGGCGCTGGCCAGGTAGAGCGCCACCGGCGAACCCAGCCCGCCCGCGCCCAGCACCAGGGCATGGCTCGCCGCGATGCGCTCCTGACCTTCGACGCCGATGTCGTCGAGCAGGATGTGGCGGGAGTAGCGCAGCAATTCGGCATCGTTCATGGCATCAAGCATATAAGCGGCGTGCCCGCTGCGCACACCATCGGCTTGCGTGCAGATCCATGGGCGCCGGCAGGGCAGCGTTACGCATGGATACATAGGCTCGCTTGCCCGTCCACCAACTATCAATAAGAATGATTCGTATTTGGAGAAATGAGATGCGAATCAAGCGTTGGATCATGGCCACGACAGGTTTCGCCGGCATGCTGTTTGGAATGCAGGCGCAAGCTCAACCATGGCAGGTGCAGCCCTGCGATGTGGACGACTACATCACCAAGGCCATCGGCATCGAGGAGCCCTGGCTGGAAAACGCGGTCTATGGGTTCGCCCAGGCCGACAACAACGGCTCGCTGCGTTCGCTGACACTCTCGCCCGAGTTCGAGGGCAAGTTCAGCGAGCGTCTCGGCATGGAACTGGACCTTCCCGCCTACACCGCCAACGAGCCCCTCGAACAAGGGCAGGGCGCCTTCGGTCCCGTGGCTGCGGGCTTGAAGTTCGCCGCCCTGCACACCTGCAATCTGAGCGAAGGGCGCGCCAGCCTGCTGACTGTGGAGGTGGAAGGCCAGTACTGGGCCCATCCGCGCCCGAGCGTGCTGCCGGGGGAGGGCAATGCGGTGACGGCCCAGGTGATGTGGGCGCAGCTCTGGTATCCCTGGTTCACGCAGGGGGAGGCGGGCTACACCCGGCGCATCGGCTCTCAAGGAAACGCAGGGCCGCCCCAAATTTCCTTGACCCCCACGGGGGGCGGGTCGGCGAGCCGACCCTGGGGGCGCTCTCAAGGAAACGCAGGGCCGCCCCAAATTTCCTTGACCCCCACGGGGGGCGGGTCGGCGAGCCGACCCTGGGGGCGCTCAGGAGTCACCAGCGGCTGGTTCGTCAACACCAGTCTGGGCCATGCCCTTGGCACGGCTTATGCCGTGCAGTTGGAAGTCGAGGTGGACAACCAACTCACTCTGGATGACGGACACCGCGGGATCGAAGGCAGTGTGATGCCGCAATTCGCCTACCACCTGACGCAGCAGTGGCTGTTGGCCATCGGCGAGCAGGCTGCCATCCAGCAAGGCCAGTCGCAGCCGCAATGGTCGACTTGGTTGATGGTCGAGCACGATTTCTGATCCCAGCGCCTGGCATGCCGGCCACGCGAAACGCAACGGCTCGGCGCTGCCCTGAAACGACCAAGGCCAGCAACGGGTGCGGGCCTTGGCGTCTGGGGGCAGCAGGTCATGCCCTGCGGCTCCTGGAAGCCCTGTTCATTTCTTGGCCGGCACCAAGGAGTTCGCAGGCTTGGACGCAGGGACGGTGGCCGAAGTTGGCGCAGTGGGAGTGGGTTTGGCGGATTTTTCGTCAGCCTTGGCCAGAAGCTTGGTCGTCACGACGGGCTTGCCCTGCAGTTCGTTCAACGCCTGTTCGAGCTGCCAGTCATCCTTGCTGCCGTACTCGGGCAATTTCGGGAATTTGTTCGGATCTTTCTCGATCTCGGCTTCCAGCAGGCGGCGAGCTTCCTCCTGCTTGCGCAACTCGTCCTTGATGCCGGTGGAATCGGCCGATTCGACGCCCGTGCCGATCTGGTTCTTGTAATCCACCTCGCGCATGCGCAGCGCGGCGTAGGGGTCGCCGGTGGGCAGCGGATCGACGAAGTAGTTGGGCGTGATGCCCTTGGCCTGGATGGACTCGCCGTTGGGCGTGTAGTAGCGCGCCGTGGTGAGCTTGAGCGCCGTGTCCGGACCCAGCGGCAGCACGGTCTGCACCGAGCCCTTGCCGAAGGTCTGGGTGCCCATCACCACCGCTCGCTTGTAGTCCTTCAAGGCGCCGGTGACGATCTCCGAGGCCGAGGCCGACCCGCCGTTGACCAAGACGACGAGGGGCAGCGTTTTGACCGCGGCCGGCAGGCTGGACAGGGGGTTGTCACCGGGGATGCGGGAGTAGTCGCTCGGGGTGTTGCGGTAGCTCACATTGGCTTCGGGAATCTGGCCGCGGGTGGAGACGATGACGGCATCCGGCGGCAGGAACACCGAGGCCACGCCCACGGCGCTTTCCAGCAGGCCGCCGGGGTCGTTGCGCAAGTCGAGCACCATGCCTTTGAGCTTGGGATCCTGCTTGTAGAACTCGTCGACCTTCTTCATGAAGTCGGCCAGGGTGTCGGACTGGAACTGGGTGATGCGCACCCAGGCATAGCCGGGAGCGACGATCTTGCCGCGCACGCTCTGCACATGGATTTCCTCGCGCGTGACCGTCACGTTGAAGGTGCGGTTCTCGCTCTTGCGCAGGATGGTGAGCACGACCTTGGTGCCGGGCTTGCCACGCATGAGCTTGACCGCCTGGCTCAGCGGCAGGCCCTTCACCGGGGTGTCGTCGATGCGGGTGATGAGGTCGCCGGCCTGAATGCCGGCACGCGCCGCGGGCGAGCCCTCGATCGGGGAGACCACTTTCACCAGCCCGTCTTCGGCCGAGATTTCAATGCCCACGCCGACGAACTTGCCACTGGTGCTTTCGCGGAATTCCTTGAAGTTCTTCTTGTCCAGATATTCCGAATGCGGGTCGAGGTTGTTCACCATGCCGTTGATGGCATTTTCGACCAGTTTCTTGCCCTCGACAGGTTCGAAAAAGTCAGCCTTGATCAGGCCGTAAACCGCAGCGAATTGCTGCAGTTCTTCCAGCGGCAGCGGCGACACGGCGCTGCGCGCCATGGCCTGCAATTGCAGGGTTGCCAGGGCGCCGGTGAGCACACCGGCCGTGACCCAAGCCGCGATTTTGAATTTGCCAGCCATGCGTGATTCCTCGAAGAGGGCACAGTATAGATTCGGGGCATCGCCCCCAGGGCGCGTGGGCCTGTGCGCCGCGGAGCCGGCCTGCCGGCCATCTGGCCGCGTCGTTGGCTCCAGCAACCCGCGCGAGAGCGATCAGGCTGCGGCGGCAGTTGGGGCGTCGAGGTAGTAGCGGCGCATGGGTTTGAGCGCCGCATCCAGTTCGTACACCAGCGGCACGCCGTTGGGGATGTTCAGGCCGACGATGTCGGTGTCGGAAATGCCGTCGAGATGTTTGATGATGGCGCGCATGGAATTGCCATGCGACACCGTCAGCACCCGCTTGCCGGCGCGGATGGCCGGTGCCAGCGATTCTTCCCACAGCGGCAACACGCGGCGCACCGTGTCTTTCAGGCATTCGGTCAGCGGCAGGTCTTGGGCATTGACCCGGCCGTAGCGCGGGTCGGCCGCCAGTTCGTGGCGATGCGACTCGTCCATCGGCGGCGGCGGCACGTCGTAGCTGCGGCGCCAGATGAGCACTTGCTCGTCGCCGTACTTGACGGCGGTTTCAGCCTTGTTCAGGCCCTGCAGCGCACCGTAGTGGCGCTCGTTGAGCCGCCAGCTATGCACCGTGGGCAGCCACATGCGATCCATCTCGTCCAGCGTCAGCCACAGGGTGCGCACCGCGCGCTTGAGCACCGAGGTGTAGGTGATGTCGAAGTCCAGCCCATGCGCTTTGAGCAACTGGCCGGCTTGCCTGGCTTCGGTCACGCCCTTGTCGGTCAGGTCCACGTCGACCCAGCCGGTGAAGCGGTTTTCCTGGTTCCAGGTGGATTCGCCATGGCGAATCAGTACGAGTTTGTGCATGGTGGGGCGTCGATTGCGCTTGGGAGTGGGTTCAACAGTTGAATCGAACCCTTATCGTAGTGGAGCCTGATAACACGATCATGGTGCCAACCTGTCGCTGCAGGGGTGCGACGGACCCGCACCAAGGGCCGTAATAACCCTGCGCATTCAATCGCTTGCGGGCGCAGCAATATTCATTCTGGCTGATGTTCCTAAAATTGCGGCTTCATCTGATTGGGAGTTGGCATTTTGAAGTTCGTCATGGAAAACCTGTCACTCATCGCCATTGCCCTGGTTTCCGGCGGCATGTTGCTGTGGACCACCTTTTCGGGCAGTGGTGGCGGTGGCGTGACTGCCGCCGAGGCTGTGCGCCTGGTCAACCGCGAGAAAGGTGTCTTGATCGATGTCTGCGAGCCGCAGGAGCATGCGGCCGGCCACAGCGTCGGTTCGCGCAACGTGCCGCTTGGCCAGCTCGAACAGCGCTTGTCCGACCTGCCCAAGAACAAGGAAACCCCGGTTTTGCTGATGTGCCAGAGCGGCACGCGTGCCAGTCGCGCTGCCAACACCCTGCGCAAGCTGGGCTATACCCGTGCCACGGCGGTTGCTGGCGGCCTGCGTGCCTGGCGCGACGCTGGCTTGCCGGTGGAAAAAGGCTGAGTTCGCGTTGATTCGGGGCTGCTTCAGCGCGGGCCGGGGCACGCTTCGCTGCCCTATCGTTGTCGTTGTTGTTGTCGATCGCGAACGCCATCCTGTTTGTTGGGGTTGCGCCGCGTCCTGGCCTGGGCTCGTCGGTGGATGACTCGGCCAAGTTTCTGGAGTTTTCATGTCTCAGGTTCGCATGTACACCACCGCGGTGTGCCCCTACTGCGTTCGCGCCAAAGCCTTGTTGCTCAAGCGCGGCGTGCAGCATATCGAGGAAATCCGGGTCGATCTCGACCACCAGGCCCGTCTGCACATGATGGAGAGCACCGGCCGGCGCACCGTGCCGCAAATCTTCATTGGCCAGACCCATGTGGGCGGCTGCGACGACCTGTACGCGCTCGACACCCGCGGAGGGTTGGCGGCGCTGCTGCAAGCCGTGGGCTGATGCGGCTCGCTTCGGCTCAGGCGAGAGCGGGCGGCTCCTACAATGCCGGATTCCTGTTTCCGTCCTTGCTTTCATCCGCCCATTGAGGCGGGCCCACCCTCTGGAGCCTTTTTGCATGAGCACCCCCTCGAATAACGCGGTTGCCGATCAGTCGCCGGTCTTCATGTTGCAGCGCTGCTACCTCAAAGACCTGTCGCTGGAGCAGCCCAATGCGCCGAAAATCCTGCTGGAGCAGGCCCAGCCGACGGTGGATGTGCAGATGAACGTGGAATCGCAGGCCGTGGTCGAGGGCATTTTCGAAGTGGCCATCACCGCGACCATCACCGCCCGCGTCAACGACCAGACCCTGTTCCTGGTCGAGGGCAAGCAGGCCGGTATTTTCGAGATGCGCAACATCCCGCAGGAACACGCCGACTTGTTGCTGGGCATCGCCTGCCCGCAAACGGTTTACCCCTACCTGCGCGCCAACCTGGCCGACACCATCACCCGCGCCGGTTTTCCGCCGGTGCACCTGGCCGAAATCAACTTCCAGGCGATGTACGAAAGCCAGCAAGCCCAGCAAGCCGGCCAGGCCCCGGGCGGCCTGATCGCGCCCGACGGCTCGGCGCTGAACTGAGTCTCGTCGCCTTTTCGAACCGCCTGGCAGGCGTTGCTGCCACGGTGTCTGCCATGATCGGCCCAGCGTTTCCCGGGGCTCGCTGACCCGCCCGGTCCCGGCCCGTCCTGCATGCGTATGAACATCACCATTCTCGGTGCCGGCGCCTGGGGCACAGCCCTGGCCTGCCACGCGGCAAGTCGCCATGTCGTGCAACTCTGGGGGCGCGACGCGGTGCTGATGCAAGGCTTGCGCACGCGCGGCGAGAACACCCGCTACCTGCCCGGGATCGCCTTGCCCGAGACGCTGGGCCTCACGTCCGACCTGGGGGCAGCCTTGGCGCATGCCGGCGCTCCAGGAGGCTCAGGGCTGTTGGTGCTGGCCACGCCGGTGGCCGGTTTGCGCAGCGTGGCGCAGGCCATGCGCGAGCATGCGCAGGCAAACGCCGCAGCCGTGCATCCGGTTGCGGGCAGCGTCGAACAGGTGTTGATCCTGGCCAAGGGCTTCGAGCGGGGCAGCGGCCTGCTGCCCCATGCGGTGCTGGAGCAGGTGTTCGCAGGCTGGGCGGGCCGGCCGGCCATTGGCGTGCTCTCCGGCCCGAGCTTCGCCCAGGAAGTGGCGCGCGGCCTGCCGGTGGCGCTTACCGTTGCCAGCGCCGATGCCGGTCTCATGCACCATGCCGTGCAGGCCCTGCATGGTGGTGGCATGCGCATTTACGCCAGCGGCGACTTGATCGGCGTGGAAGTGGGTGGGGCGGTGAAGAACGTGCTGGCCATCGCCTGCGGCGTGAGCGACGGCCTGGGCCAGGGGCACAACGCCCGCGCCGCGCTCATCACCCGTGGCCTGGCAGAAATGTCCCGCCTGGGTCTGGCCCTGGGAGCGCATATGGAAACCTTCATGGGCCTGAGCGGCCTGGGTGACCTGGTGCTCACCTGCACCGGGGAGTTGTCGCGCAACCGTCGTGTCGGACTGCAATTGGCGGCGGGCAAGACGCTGGACAGAATCGTGGCCGAACTCGGGCATGTCGCCGAAGGCGTGCCCACCGCGCAAACCGTGCTGGAGCTGGCACACAGCCGAGGTGTGGCCATGCCCATCACCGCGGCCGTGGCCGATTTGCTCGGCGGGCGCTGCAGCGCGAAGGATGCGCTGCGCACCCTGCTGGCGCGCGAGCCGCAGCCCGAGGCTGGGGCCACGTCTGCGCCCACGGTCGAGATGCCGACCAAGCCCGGAGCGCAGGCGTGATCCGGCTCATCGTTGGCCTTGGCAACCCCGGGCCGGAACATGCGCAACAGCGTCACAACGCCGGCTTCTGGTGGCTCGATCAGATCGTGCAGCGCGAGGGCCTGAGCCTGCGGGCGGAGCGCGGTTTTTTCGGCGACATCGCCCGCCTGCGCGGCCCGAAAGGCGACGTCTGGCTGCTGGAGCCGACCACCTATATGAACCGCTCGGGCCAGGCCGTTGCCGCCATGGCGCGGTTCTACAAAATTCCGCCCGAGGACATTCTGGTGGCGCACGACGAACTCGACTTGCCGCCGGGGCAGATCAAGCTCAAGCTGGCTGGCGGCCATGCCGGGCACAACGGCTTGCGCGACATCGCCGCGCAGCTCGGCACGCCGCAGTTCTGGCGCTTGCGCATCGGCATTGGCCATCCGGGCGACCGCTCCGAGGTCATCGGCTTCGTCCTGGGCCGGCCGCCGCGCAGCGAGCTCGATCGCATCGAACAGACCCTGCAGCGCGGCCTGGACGAACTGCCGCGGCTTTTGCGCGGCGAATTCGAGGCGGCGATGATGCACCTGCATCGCGGCAATACGCCACCGCCTGGGCCGAGTCCAGTGCCACCGAAGGGCGCAAACAAGGAGTTGTCATGATGATCATCACCGGTTTTCACCTGGCTCGTATGGCGCTGTTGCTCCTGCTCTTTGCCTGGATGCTGCAGCAGGGTGGCGCGGCCTTCGCGCAGTCGGTGTATCGCTGCGGCAGCACCTATTCCCATGCCCCGTGTCCCCAGGGCAAGCCAGTCGATGTGGCCGACCCGCGCGAGCCCGCCCAAGTCGAGCAGGCACGCGCCCAGACCGCGCGCGACCAGCGCCTTGCCGACCAACTCCACCGCGAAAACGCCGAACGTGAAGCGGCGCGGCGCAAGGCCTTGAAGCAGGAAGCCCTGCAGGCTCGCAAACACGCGCTTGCCCAGCAGCGTGCCTGGCTCCGGCAGGAGCGTGCTCGCAAGGCGGCGCGCAAACACGACACGCGCAAGGCGGTGAGCGGCATTCCCGCGTCCTGAGGCTTCAAATCGGCAGCTGAAAGCAGCTTGCGCTGCCTTGGCCGCAAGTTCGGGTCAGTCGGTCTGCGGGCTTGAGACGCCTGCTTCGGCCGCCACGGTTCGCGGCGGCTCCAGCCCCGCCAGGCTGCGGTACCTCGCCATCAGCACGCCGCGGCTTTCCACGCGGTCGGGGCGAACGGGGATGCAATCGACCGGGCACACTTGCACGCATTGCGGGGTGTCGAAATGCCCGACGCATTCGGTGCAGCGGTCGGGGTTGATTTCGTAGATGTCCAGGCCCATCGAAATGGCCTGATTCGGGCACTCGGGCTCGCAGACATCGCAGTTGATGCACTCGTCGGTGATCCACAAAGCCATGGCAGAGACCTCAGTTCGGCAAACGCCCGGCCAGCTTCACGGCCAGGCGCTCGGTCACCAAGGGGACCACAAATTTGCTCACGTCGCCACCGAGCACGGCAATTTCCCGCACGAACGTCCCGGATACGAACTGGTACTGATCGGCGGGGGTCATGAAGATGGTTTCCACGTCGGGCATGAGTTGGCGGTTCATGCCCGCCATCTGGAACTCGTACTCGAAGTCGCTGACCGCGCGCAGGCCGCGTATCACCACCTCGGCTTCACGCTCCAGCACGAAATTGCGCAGCAGGCCGGAGAAGCCCTCGATCTCCACGTTCTTGTAGGGCGTGAGGATGGTGCGCGCCAAGTCCAGGCGTTCGTCCAGGCTGAAGAGCGGGTTCTTGTGGTGTCCGCCAGCCACGGCGACGATCAGCCGGTCGCAGAGTTTGCTGGCGCGACGCACCAGGTCTTCATGCCCACGGGTGAAGGGGTCGAAAGTGCCGGGGTAGACGGCCGTCAGCATGGTGAACTCCAGGGTTGGTGCACGGCGGCAGTTTATTCCGCGGCGCCGGCTTCGGCCTTGCGCTGCAGCACGGCGTAATGCACCTGACCGGCGCGGTCCCGGCGGTACACGCTCCAGGCGCCGCCGTCGGTCCAGGCGGCCAGCTGGCGCGCATCAGGCGCCTCGATGTAGGCCATGCCGCCAGCGGGCAGCAGACGCGAAGCAGCAGCCAGCGCGGCGGCGTGCAGGCCGCTATCGGCCAGTGCGAACGGCGGGTCGATGAACACGATGTCATAGCTGCCCCTGGCGCAGCGCGCGGCGAACTGCAGCGCGTCTTGTGCATGGACGCGAGCCGCGGCCACGCCGAGCCGGGTGCAGGCCTCGGTCAAGGCCTTGGCGAGCCGGGCATCACGCTCGACCAGATCGACCCAGGCCGCGCCGCGCGACGCCGCCTCCAGGCCCAGCGCGCCGCTGCCGGCGAACAGATCGAGGCAACGCAGCCCGGCGAGATCCTGGCCCAGCCAATTGAACAGGGTTTCGCGCACGCGGTCGGGCGTGGGGCGCAGCCCGGGGTGATGGGCGACCACCAGCTTGCTGCGCTTGAGGCGGCCGCCAATGATGCGAACCTCACCCGGCCCATGGTTGGGCTGCGGGCTGCGGGGTTTGGGTGCAGATGAAGGTTTTCCGGGCATGGCGGTGCGTCCGAACAAAGGTTGGCGCCGGGGAGCATAGCCGCGTGCGCTCGGGGTTGGCACGGGCTGACGGTGGCAGGCGACAATAAGGCCCGCCGCATGCGCCCGCATGCGGCCACTGCATGCCACCACCGAACCTTCTTCGCCCATGTTCCGTTTTTTCAAACGCAAGCCCGCAGCGCCCGAATCCGCCCAGGCCCATCCGCAGGAAGCGC
This sequence comes from Thiomonas sp., assembly GCF_054608695.1. NCBI lineage: Bacteria > Pseudomonadati > Pseudomonadota > Betaproteobacteria > Burkholderiales > Thiomonas > Thiomonas sp. Next base: position 34,743 of record NZ_JBTRXV010000016.1, on the reverse strand, counting down.
AGCTGGCCGCGCCAGCTGCAGCGCCCGTTGCCGTGGTCGAAGGCCCCTTGTCCGCAAGCAGGGCGGAGCAGGGCGCCGTCAGGCGCGACGAGGAGGCGAACCCGGGCGCGGCCCAGCCTGCCCCGGAGTTGATCGGTCCAGCGGGAGGCGGCGCCGACACCGAGGCTGCGTCCGGCTGGTTTTCGCGTTTGCGCCAGGGTTTGCGCAAGACCGGTTCGGGCATTTCCGTCCTGTTCGGCGGCAGTCGCGTCGACGAGGCGCTGTACGAGGAACTGGAGACGGCGCTGATCCTGGCTGACGCCGGCATGCCGGCGACGCAGTTCGTGCTGGAACAGTTGCGCAAGAAGGTGCGCACCGCGCGCGCCGAGACGCCGCTGCAGGTCAAGGAGCTGCTGCGCGATGTGCTGGCCGAGTTGCTTCAGCCACTGGAGCGGCCGCTCGACATCGGCAAAACCACGCCCACGGTCATCATGCTCGTGGGCGTGAACGGTGCGGGCAAGACCACCACCATCGGCAAGCTCACGCGGCATTTGCAGCAGGCCGGCTGCAAGGTTCTGCTGGCGGCGGGCGACACCTTCCGCGCCGCGGCGCGCGAACAACTCGCAGCCTGGGGCGAGCGCAACGCGGTGCAGGTCATCGCCCAGCAGGGCGGCGATCCGGCCGCGGTGGCTTTCGACGCCGTGACCGCCGGCCGCGCGCGCGGCATGGACGTGGTCATCGTCGATACCGCCGGCCGCCTGCCCACGCAGCTGCACCTGATGGACGAGTTGAAGAAGGTCAAGCGCGTGACGGCCAAAGCGATGGAGGGCGCGCCGCACGAAGCCATTCTGGTGATCGACGCCACCAACGGCCAGAACGCGCTGGCGCAACTCCGCGCCTTCGACGAGACCCTGGGACTGAGCGGCATCATCCTCACCAAGCTCGACGGCAGCGCCAAGGGCGGGGTGATCGCGGCCATCGCGCGCGAGCGCCCGGTGCCCATCTATTTCATCGGCGTGGGCGAATCGCTCGACGACCTGCAGCCTTTCGACGCCCGCGCCTTTGCCCAGGCGCTGGTGGGTTGAGGCGGCTGTCTCACGCCGACTGCTCTTTTCTCTCTTTTCTTCCCGGAATCGCGCGCAGCCATCCTTCACGACCATGCAGACCGCCCCGCACACCAGTCCATCCAGCAGCACCGTGGCCGATGCGCCAGACTTGCCGCTTGGCCCCGTGGTGTCGGCTTGGAAACCGCCGCCGTCGCCCGCACACACGCCGCTTGCCGGCCTGCGCGCAAGGCTGGAGCCCTTGGACATGGCAGACCACGCCGTTTCCTTGCACGCGGCTAACGCCGAAGACAGCGCTGGGCGGATGTGGACCTATCTACCCTACGGCCCGTTTGCCGACGCCGCGGCTTACGCCGACTGGGTGCGGGAAAGCCAGGCCTCGCGCGATCCGCTCTTCTTCGCCATCGTCGCGGCCGCAACCGGCCAGGCTTCGGGCGTGGCCGCCTACTTGCGCATCGACCCGAACAACGGCTGCATCGAGATCGGCCATCTGGCCTTCGCGCCGCGCCTGCAGCGCACCCCGGCCGCCACCGAGGCGCTGTTCCTCATGCTCGACCACGCTTTTGCGCTGGGATACCGGCGCGTGGAGTGGAAGTGCAATGCCCTCAATGCCCCCTCGCGCCGGGCGGCGCCGCGCCTGGGCTTCAGCTTCGAGGGTTTGTTCCGCCAAGCGGCGGTGGTCAAAGGGCGCAACCGCGATACCGCCTGGTACGCCATGCTCGACCGCGAATGGCCAGCCCTGCGGCGGGCTTATGTCCAATGGCTGGATGCCGCCAATTTCGATGCCCAAGGCCGGCAGCGCCAGGCCCTGGGCACGCTCACCCAGCCGGCGCTCGCGTCGTCCCATCCTGCAGCCGCGCAGGTTTGATGATGGCCCAGTGCGGGGCCTGATGCGGAACTCCGGCAGGCGCTTAGCACTCTGATGGCCTGAGTGCTAAAATTCAAATCCTGAATAGACAGAGGAGTATGCATATGGCCCGCACCAATGCCCTTGCCCTGCAACCCACACTGGGGACAGCATCTGTGGCGGGGGCTTCTTTCGCCGTCGGATTTCCCGCCCAGGTGCCCAGCTTGGGCAATCTGGAGTCCTACATCGCCGCCGCCAACCGCATGCCCATGCTGAGCCTTGAAGAAGAGCGCTCGCTGGCGCTGGCCTGGCGTGAGCGCGAAGACCGCGACGCCGCCGGGAAACTGGTGATGTCGCACCTGCGTGTGGTGGTCTCGGTCGCCCGCCACTATCTCGGTTACGGCCTGCCGCATGCCGACCTGATCCAGGAAGGCAATATTGGCCTGATGAAAGCGGTTCGCCGCTTCGACCCGTCGCAAGGCGTGCGTCTGGTCAGCTACGCGCTGCACTGGATCAAGGCGGAAATCCACGAATACATCCTGCGCAACTGGCGCTTGGTCAAGGTGGCCACCACCAAGGCGCAGCGCAAGCTGTTCTTCAACCTGCGCTCGATGAAGCAGGGCTTCGAGAGCTTTCACGACGCCGAGATCGATGCGGTGGCGAAGACCTTGCAGGTCAAGCGCTCCGACGTCATCGAGATGGAGCAACGCATGGGCGGCAGCGAAGTCTCACTGCAGCCCGTGGGTGACGATGGCGAAGAGTCATTCGGCCCCGGCGCCTACCTCTCGGACCGCAGCCACGAACCCGATGCCGTGCTGGAAGCTCGCAGCCGCGAGCGCCTGCAGGTGCAAGGTCTGGAGCAGGCTCTGGAAACCCTGGATGCACGCAGCCGCCGCATCGTCGAGCAACGCTGGCTGGCGGTGAACGACGATGGCACCGGCGGCAAGACCCTGCACGACCTGGCCGCCGAGTTCAGCGTGTCGGCCGAGCGCATTCGCCAGATCGAAGTTCAGGCCATGAAAAAAATGCGCCAAACCCTGGCGCAATACGCCTGACGCAAGACTCCCGGGGCGATACCCCCGGGTTGGTGCGCCCGGCCTGGGCTTGGTTGTCGCCCGCCGCCAGCGCCCTGCGGCGTGGTCCTGCCGCAGGCGTCATGCCTTGCCCTCTGCAGGGCGTGACCAGCCGTGCGCCCAAGAGGGGTCATGGCGTCAACAGCCGTGGTTTCACGGTCATCCATCCCGCGCTTATTCTGGAAAGTCCCCAGTGGCAAGATGCGCTGACAACTGCATACTCCCGGAACTAAATGGATAACCTGGAGGAGTCAGCATGGGAGTGGAAATCGACCCGCCGTTTTTCATCAATGCGGCGGTCATTGCGGTGATGAGCGTTGGCTTGTTCACCGATGAAAAAAGCCACCGATTTTCAGCGCAGGGCTGAACCTTCCATTCAGGCTGATTCGGCCTTGGGCTGAATCAAGCCGTCTGCCTGCATCCCCTTTTTGCCCGGGCCATTGCGCCCGTTTCACAACCGAGGAGACAACACCCATGCATCGCATTGCTGCAAACCACCGTCAAACCCTGGTGCGCTTGGCCCTGGCCACCCTGTTCACGACCGCCGCCGTGGCAGCCCAGGCTGCCGCCCCCGTGCTCATGTCACCGCAATGGACGGCCAATTTCTGCCAGGCCTGGAACCAGACCGCCCAACTCGCCGAGGGCCTGGCCGGCGAATGGCTGCACGATGACAAGGGCCGTGGCTACAAGGTGGTGGAGTTGTACCGGACCGATTGCGGCAAGGGCTCGATGGTGGAACTCAAGATCGTGCCGAAGGATGGCAAGGCCTTTTGCACCTACGGCGGCGTCCCCAACACACCGGCCAACTTCGACGTGGACTTTTTGATGCACGCCAGCACCAGGAACTGGGAAGCCATGGGCAAAGGCGACCCGGGGCCCATGTGGGCCATGATGAGCGGCAAGCTCGAGTTCCAGGGCCCGAAGTTGGTGGCCATGCGTGCGATCAAACCGTTCGAGAGCTTCCTGCTCAATGTCGGCAAGGTCGCTGGCGACGCGGCAACCTGTCCGGCCGGAGCCACGCAGACCAGCTTGGCGCAATAAGCGGCGGTCTGATTTCAGGCACCGAAAAGCCCGCTTCGTGCGGGCTTTTCGCGTCTGCAGAGCCCTTGCGTTCAGCCGGCGCAAGGGCTTCAATCAAGATTTCCTCAGACCTGAGTCCCGTCATGACCGAGCGCATCAGCCGTTTCCCCGTCCCCGAACTCGCCGACCTGCCGGACGATATCCGCCAGCGCATTCTCGCCGTGCAGGAGCGCAGCGGCTTCGTGCCCAGCGTGTTTCTCGCCCTGGCGCATCGGCCCGATGAATTTCGCGCTTTTTTCGCTTATCACGACGCCTTGATGCTCAAGCCCTCGGGTCTGAGCAAGGGTGAACGCGAGATGATCGTCGTCGCCACCAGCGCCGCCAACCACTGCCTGTATTGCGTCGTCGCCCATGGTGCGATTTTGCGCATCCACGAGAAAGCGCCGCTGCTTGCCGACCAACTCGCGACCGACTGGACCCGGGCTCCGCTCACTGCGCGCCAGCGCGCGATGCTGGCGTTCGCCCTGAAGGTGGCGCAGCAGGCCAACACGGTGGACGCAGCCGATGACGAGGCTCTCTATGCCGCAGGCTTCAGCCAGGAAGACATCTGGGACATCGGCGCCATCGCAGCCTTCTTCGCACTTTCCAACCGCATGGCCGGACTCACCGGCATGATGCCCAACGCCGAGTTCTACATGCTGGGGCGGGTGCCCCGAACCCCTTGATGGGCCCTACAGCAGCACGATGTCGAACTGGTGCTGGACGTAGCCGGGTTCGACTTGCAGGGCGATGGGTTTGCCGATGAAGTCGGACAGTTCGGCGAGGTGGGCGCTTTCCTCTTCGAGGAAGAGATCGACCACGGCGTTGGAGGCGACGATGCGGAATTCGCGCGGGCTGAACTGCTTGGCCTCGCGCAGGATTTCGCGCAGGATGTCGTAGCAGGCGGTGCGTGCGGTTTTCACCTGGCCCTGGCCGGCGCAGACGGGGCAGGGTTCGCATAGCTGGTGGGCGAGGGATTCGCGGGTGCGCTTGCGCGTCATTTCCACCAGGCCGAGTTGCGAGAAGCCGTTGACCGACACCTTCACGCGGTCGCGCGCCAGCGATTTTTTCAACTCGTCGAGCACGGCGGCGCGGTGCTGGGCGCTGCCCATGTCGATGAAGTCGAGCAGGATGATGCCGCCCAGATTGCGCAGGCGCAGTTGCCGGGCGATGGCCTGCGCGGCTTCCAGATTGGTCTTGAAAATAGTGTCGTCGAAGTTGCGTGCGCCGACGAAGCCGCCGGTGTTCACGTCCACCGTGGTCATGGCCTCGGTCTGGTCGATGATGAGATAGCCGCCGGATTTGAGGTCCACGCGCCGACCCAGGGCTTTTTCGATTTCGGCGTCAACGTTGTACAGCTCGAACAGCGGGCGCTCGCCGCGGTAGAGCTGCAGCAGGCCGGCCACACGCGGCATGTACTCCGCGGCGAAAGCCTGCAGGCGCTCGAAGTTCTCGCGCGAGTCGATTTGAATGCTGCGCGTGGCGTCGGTGACGAGGTCGCGCAGCACGCGCTGCGCCAGGCTCAGTTCCTGGTAGAGCAGGGCGGGGGATTGCGCCTGACGCATGCGGGCGTCGATCGTGCTCCAGGTCTTGCGCAGATAGCTGATGTCGTCGAGCAGCTCGGCGTCGCTCGCATCCTCGGCGTTGGTGCGCACGATGAAGCCCAGGCTGGCGTTGGGGTCGTGCGCCTGGGCCTGCGTGGTCAGGCGCTGACGCAGCGCGTCGCGCAGCGCGGGGTCCTCGATTTTTTGCGAAATGCCAATATGCTCGTCCTGCGGCAAATGCACCAGCAGCCGCCCGGCCAGGCTGATCTGCGAGGACAGTCTCGCGCCCTTGGCGCCGATCGGGTCCTTGATCACCTGCACCAGCAGCGACTGGCCTTCGAACACCAGTTTCTCGATGGGAACCGGCGGCGCGTTCTGCCGCCCCTCGCCGTTGCTGCCCAGCATGCGCTGCCACAGGTCGGCCACATGCAGGAAAGCGGCGCGTTCCAGGCCGATGTCGATGAAGGCCGACTGCATGCCTGGCAGCACCCGCACCACGCGGCCCAGATAGACATTGCCGGCCAGGCCGCGCTCCAGCGTGCGCTCGATGTGAAGCTCTTGCACCGCCGCGTGGGCGATGAGCGCAACACGGGTTTCCTGCGGCGTGATGTTGATCAGCAAGTCTTCCTGCAAACCGGGGTTGTTCATACGGGGATTCCAGCTTGTCGCAGCAATTGGGTGGTTTCGAACAGCGGCAGCCCCATGATGCCCGAGTAGCTGCCGCCGATGTGTTGAATGAACGCCGCCGCCCGGCCCTGCACGCCGTAGGCGCCAGCCTTGCCGAAGGGCTCGCCGCTGGCCACATAGGCCGCGAGCTGCGCGTCGGACAGCGCTGCGAATTGCACCCGGCTGGTGCTCAGCGCTTCGCGTCGGTGTGAGCCTGATGTGTGCGATGCAGCCTTGTGCGGGCCTGAGGTCTGCGGGCCTGAGGCATCGGCCCATTGCAGCGCCACGGCCGTCAGCACGCGGTGGGTGTGGCCGGCCAGCAGCCTGAGCATGGCCGCGGCCTCGGCGGCATCGGACGGTTTGCCGACGATTCGCCGGCCCAGCGCCACGGTGGTGTCGGCACACAGAATGGGTGCTGGCTGCAGGCCGCGATGCGCCAGGCGCGCGGCCGCGGCCTGCAGCTTGAGCCGCGTGACGCGCGTCACATAGGCGCGGGCCGACTCGCCTGGCCGCACCCGTTCCAGCGTCTCGGCATCCTCCTTGGCGTCGGGGGCCAGCAGCACGAAGTCCACCCCGATCTGGCGCAGCAATTCCTGCCGTCTGGGGCTGGCGGAGGCGAGGTAGACGAAGGGCTTGGCGTGCATGGGAGCGTGCATTGCGGAGTGCGTCTGCGGCACTGGCGAGCCATGGGTTGGGGGACGGCCGATCATACCGGGCATGGCCACCGCGAGCAGCGCCGCGCAGCCCGGTGGCACAATGCCCGCGCGCCGGCATTCCGCCGGCCTTCATCGCTCCCCATGGCCGTTCTCTCCATCTCCGACCTCAGCCTGGCTTTCGGCCACGTTCCCCTGCTCGACCACGCCGCCATGGCACTGGAGGCGGGCGAGCGTGTCGGCCTCATCGGCCGCAACGGCACCGGCAAATCGTCGCTGCTGAAAATCATCGCCGGCCTGGAGCAGCCCGATGGCGGCCTGGTGCAGGTGCAGCAGGGTTTGCGTCAGGTGTATGTGCCGCAAGAAGCAGCGTTTCCGGCCGAGGCCACGGTGTTCGACACCGTGGCCCATGGCGTGGCCGAAGCGCGCGACCTGCGGGCGCGCTACGAGGCGCACTCGCCGGACGATGACCTGGACGCGATCCAGACGCGCATCGAACTGCTCGACGGCTGGACCTGGGAGCAGCGCGTGGACCAGACCCTGCAGCGCCTGGAACTGCAGGCCGAGGCGCGCATCGGCAGCCTGTCCGGCGGCATGCAAAAGCGCGTGGCGCTGGCGCAGGCGCTGGTGGCCGCGCCCGACGTGCTGCTGCTCGACGAGCCCACCAACCATCTCGACCTCGACGCCATCACCTGGCTCGAAGGCCTGCTCATCGGCTTTCGCGGCAGCGTCGTGCTCGTCACCCACGACCGCAGCTTTCTCGACAACGTCGCCACCCGCATCGTCGAACTCGACCGCGGCCAGTTGCGCAGCTATCCCGGCAACTTCAGCGCCTACGAGGCGCGCAAGGCGCAGGAGCTGGCCGACGAGGCCGTGTCCGCGGCCCGTGCCGACAAGTTGCTGGCGCAGGAAGAGGTGTGGATCCGCAAGGGCGTGGAGGCGCGGCGCACCCGCAGCGTCAGCCGCATCAACCGCCTGGAAGCCTTGCGCGCGCAGCGCCAGGCGCGGCGCGAAACCCTGGGGCGCGTGAAGCTGGAGGTGGACGGGGGCCAATCCAGCGGGCGCATCGTCGCCGCGCTGGAGGCGGTGGGCAAGCGCTTTGGCGAGCGCATCGTGGTGCAGGATTTTTCCGCCACCATCCTGCGCGGCGACAAGGTCGGCATCATCGGCCCCAACGGCGCCGGCAAGACCACGCTGCTGAAATTGATCCTCGGCGAACTGGCGCCCGACAGTGGCAGCGTGCGCCAGGGTACGCGCCTCACCGTGGCCTACTTCGACCAGATGCGCACCGCGCTCGACCCCGAAGCCACGCTGGCCGACACCATCAGCCCGGGGAGCGAGTGGATTGAAATCGGCGGCTCCCGCAAACATGTGATGAGCTATCTGGGCGACTTCCTGTTCGCCCCGGCGCGGGCCAATTCACCGGTGAAGTCGCTGTCGGGCGGCGAGCGCAACCGCCTGTTGCTCGCGCGCCTGTTCGCCCGCCCCGCCAACGTGCTGGTGCTGGACGAGCCCACCAACGACCTCGACATCGACACGCTGGAGTTGCTGGAACAACTGCTGCAGGAGTTCGACGGCACCGTGTTCCTCGTCAGCCACGACCGCCGCTTTCTCGACAACGTCGTCACCAGCACCATCGTCGCCGAATCCGCCCCCGGCCACCCCGGTCGCTGGCGCGAATACGAAGGCGGCGTGAGCGATTGGCTGACGCAATCGCAGCGCGCCCGCAGCCTGCAGCAGGCCGGCACTCCGGCTGCGGCGAAACGGGCAGACCGTGCAGAGCGCAGCAGCGCCGCGGGGCCCGCGCAGCCCAAGCCCACCACCGCCGCTGCTGCATCATCCCAAGGCGGGGGCAGCGCTCTCGGGGGCCAGCCAGCGCATGCGGGCGCGGGGGCCACGCCACGGCGCAAGCTCAGCTACAAGGACCAGCGCGAACTGCAGGAACTGCCCGGCCGCATCGCCGCGCTGGAGGTCGAGCAAAAAGCACTGTCCGAGCAATTGGCCGACCCGGAAACCTACAAGTCCGCACCGGAGCGGCTGAGCGCGATGCAGCAACGCTTCGCCCAGATCGAGGACGAGCTGCTCCAGGCCCTCGAACGCTGGGAAGCCCTGGAAGCCCCATGACCCAACCCACGCCCTCGGCGATGCAAGCCTCCCAACCCCTCGACAACATCGACCTGCGCACCGACCCGCAAGCCGCGCAATACGTCAAGCACGAGGCCGTGCAGGTGCAATTCGCCACCGCGCCGGGCGAACTCATCAGCCGCGAAGGCCCCAACCGCTACGCCACAGGCGACGCCCTCATCACCGGCTCCACCGGCGATCGCTGGAGCGTGTCCCGCGATCGCTTCGACGCTCGCTACCAGGCCGTCGCCCCGACGCTAGATGGGCAAGACAGCCTCTACATCAACAAACCCCTGCCCGTGCTGGCCCGGCAAATGCCAGCCCCATTCCGCATCGCCCGCAGCGCCGGCGGCGACCTGCTGCACGGCAAAGCGGGCGACTGGCTGCTGCAATACGCGCCGGGGGATTATGGGGTGGTGGAAGGGGCGCGGTTCGAGCGGGTGTATCGACGTGTCGATCCATCCGTGTTCAAGATCGGCGATGGCGCCCCGCCACGCGGCTGACACCGTCCGAACATGGGGTTCCCCCGGAGGCTCCGTCCGTCTCTTCACGACTGCCGAAGCGAACGAACGATTTCGTGAGATCTCCAGAACATCGTCGTGCCCGAGATGCAGCGACGCGCACGGTCCGATGATGAGCCCGATTCAGTTCTTTTTGCTGAGCAGGTACAAAACGTAGCCGCCCACAGCGCCGACAATCGCACCGGCCAAAACATCGTTGAATGACTGCTGGGCCACATTCCGAAGAAGTACCGCATCCAGGCCTTGCAGGTCGGCGCCCCTCGATACCACGTCCCTGAAGGGGAGTTGGCCGATGAGCGGCACCGATGGTCTCATGAGGAAGCCGATGAACCCGCCAACCAGCGCGCCTAAGGTCGCGAACCAGCTACCGGCCATCATTGCAGTTGTCCATGTTTGCGTGGGGGCCCTGTAGCGCAGCCCGTTCGGAGATTCTTACAGGCAGTCTACCCGACGGAGAGGCGGTATTTTCCTTGCCTGCATATCCCAGCAGACAGGAGAAATGCCCAGGGCACAGGCTGGCAGCGCGAGCAGCAGGCCCAGCACGGAATAGGGCGTGGCCCATAACATGCCGGGCAACTGGCGGGCCAGCCGAGCGGCGGCCGTGGCGCGGTGCATGACGGCACTGGCTTGAGGGTGAGCGGCGTCAAGCCCGGTGGTAGGGATGCCCGGACAGCAGGCTGTGGGCGCGATAGATTTGCTCGGACAGCAGCACGCGGGCCAGGCCGTGGGGCAGGGTGAGGTCGGACAGGCGCAGCAGGGCGTCGGCACGCTGCTTGAGGCGCGGCGCCAGGCCGTCGGCACCGCCGATGAGCAGGGCGACGTCGCGCCCTTCCTGGCGCCAGCGTTGCAGCTCGGTGGCCAGGCTGGCCGTGGTGTGGCGCTGGCCATGCTCGTCCAGGGCGATGAGGCGGCAGCTTTGCGGCAGCGCGGCCTCGATGCGCCGCGCTTCGCGCTCCATCACCGCCTCGGCGCTGAGGCTGGAGCTGCGCGCCTCGGCGCGAATCTCCTTGAGCAGCAGCGGGGTTTCGGCGGGCAGGCGCTTGGCGTAGTCCGCATAGGCTTCATCCACCCAATGCGGCATGCGCTGCCCGACCGCCAGCAACCAGATTTTCATGGGGCTCTCAAGGAAACGAAGGGCCGCTCCCGAGTTGTCTTGACCCCCTCGTGGGGAAGTCCGCTTGCGAACTGCTGGGGGCGCTGACCTCAGGCTACCGCCTTGCGGCTGCGGCCCTTCGATGGGGCGAGAAAACATGGGGCGGCCATGCGTTTGTCATGCGGCGCCGTGCGTGGCCATGGGCAGACAGGTGAAGCGGCCCGAGCCTTGTCGTGCTGCGGGCCAGGCTTTCAGCTTGGCGTTTTTTTTGCGGCGGCGCGGCGCGTCACCGCCGGTTTGCTCGCATTGCGCGCCGTTGAGCTGGCCGAGGCTGAACTGATTGTCGCGCCGCTTTTGCTGCCGCTGGCGGCACGACTCGCAGCACGCTTGCGCGGCGCGGGGGTGGTGTTGGCAACCGTCTTGCTCGTTGCCCGGGGCTTGGCCCCCGAGCTGCCGGCGGTCTTGGCCGGGCTCGGGCTCTTGGCGCGTGGTTTGGCTGCTGACGCAGCGTCCGTGGTGTAGCCGGTGTCGGCCTTGGTCTTGCCGGGCCAGGGGCCGCGCTTGGCGGGCACCTTGCTTGCCGCGTTGCGGGTGGGTGCGGGGTTTGCGCCAGCGCGTTTGGCCGCAGGTTTTTTGGCGGGGGCTATTCGCTTCGCGGCCGTGGCGGAACTGGCTTTGGCGCTGCGAGCCGCCCCTGGGCTGGCGCTGCGCGCTGCCTTGGTGGCGGCAAGAGCCGCTGCGTCCTGCTTGGCTTTGAGGTGCACGTTCTTGCCACCCCAAATGTCTTCCAGCTTGTAATAGGCGCGGATGACGGGCTGCATGATGTGCACCACGGCGTCGCCGCAGTCCACCAGAACCCATTCGCCGCTGCCTTCGCCTTCCGGGTTTTTCACGGTGCCACCGGCGGCGCGGACCTGATCGCGCACGCTGGCGGCCAGGGCCCGGGTCTGCCGGTTGGAGCTGCCGCTGGCGACGATGACGCGGTCGAACAGGCTGGTCAGGGCCTCGGTGTTGAAGATCTGGATGTCTTGCGCCTTGACGTCTTCCAGGGCGTCGACGATGGTGCGTTGCAGCTTACGAATGTCCATGCGGGGTGGGTGTGGAGTAAAGATGGTGGTCTTCAATATAGCGCGCCACGGGCGCGGGCATGAGCGCGCCGAGCGGCACGCCGCGCGCAACGCATTCGCGCACGCGGGTGGCGGAGAGGTCGATTTCGTCCATGGCGAGTCGGTGCAGCACATGGCCGGCGCGGGCCAGGGCGTGCGGCAGCTCGGGCGGAGCGGCGTCGGAATGGCCCGGGCGGCGGGCCACGGCCAGATCGACGCATGCGGCGATGTCTTCCCAGCCGTTCCAGCTCGTCAGGTTGCGCAACTGGTCGGCGCCGAGGATGAAGGTGAAGGCGGTGTCGGGGTGTGCGGTTTGCAAGGCGCGCAGGGTGTCGATGGTGTAGCTGGGGCCCTGGCGTTTGAGTTCGATGTCGCAGCCGTGCAGCCCGGCGTGGCCGGCGATGGCGAGCTCGAGCATGGCCCAGCGGTCGGCCTGGCTGGCGGCCAGCGGGTCGCGCTGCCAGGGCTGGCCGGCGGGAATGAGCCACACGGCGTCGAGCGCAAGTTCGCGCCGGGCGCTGAGGGCCAGTTGCAGGTGGGCGGTGTGGATGGGGTCGAAGCTGCCGCCAAGCAGGCCGATGCGCGGCGGCTTTGCCACGGTGGCGATGGTGGCGTCGCTCACGCCGCAGCCCAGTCGCGTGGCTTGAGGAACACTTCGTACAGCCGCGCTTCGGGTGTGCCGGGTGCGGGGTGCCAGTCGTAGCGCCACTTCACGATGGGCGGCATGGACATGAGGATGGACTCGGTGCGCCCGCCCGATTGCAGGCCGAACAGGGTGCCGCGGTCCCACACCAGATTGAACTCGACATAGCGTCCGCGCCGGTAAGCCTGGAAGTCGCGCTCGGGCTCACCAAAAGGCAGGGCGCGGCGACGCTCGACGATGGGCAGATAGGCGCCGAGAAAGGCATCGCCCACCGCACGCATGAGGGCGAAGCCGCGGTCGAAGCCGCCGTCGGCAAAGTCGTCGAAAAACACCCCGCCGACGCCGCGTGGCTCATTGCGGTGCTTGAGGAAAAAATAGTCGTCGCACCAGGTTTTGAAGCGCGGGAAATAGCCGGGGTCGAGCGCGTCCAGCGCCTGCTTGCAGGTCTGGTGAAAGTGCATCGCATCGTCCTCGAAGCCGTAGTAGGGCGTCAGGTCCATGCCGCCGCCGAACCAGGCCACCTCCGGCTTGCCCGCGGGCTGCGCCACCAGCATGCGCACATTCATGTGGACGGTGGGCACATAGGGGTTGCGCGGGTGCAGCACCAGCGACACCCCCATGGCCTCGAACGGCGCCCCCGCCAGCTCGGGCCGATGCTGCGTGGCCGAGGGCGGCAGCCTCGCGCCGCGCACATGCGAGAAGTTGCAGCCACCACGCTCGAACAGCCCGCCGTCCTCGATCAGGCTCGTCGCCCCATCGCCTTCCAGCGGCCCACCGGCTGGGCGGGTCCAGGCGTCGCGCCGAAAGCTCTTGCCATCCAGCGCTTCGAGGGCGTGAAGGATGCGGGATTGCAGGTCGAGCAGGTAGTTGCGAACTTCGGTGTGCATGGGCGCCAATTCGATGGGGGATGTCGAATTGTCCAACAGACGTGACGATATCCGTCAGGCGCCCAGATGGCTCGCGCTGCGGCCGGCTCGCATATTCTGCGGGAGCCAGGTCGCGAGACCGGGGAAAACGTACAGCAGGGCCAGCGCGGGGATCATCAGAAAGAACATGGGAAGGGCCTTGCGGGCAAGCCAGGGGAGTTCGCGCCCGGTCATGCCTTGCAGCACGAACAGGTTGAATCCGACCGGCGGGGTGATCTGCGCCATCTCGACCACCAACACGATGAAAATGCCAAACCAGATGAGGTCGATGTTGGCATGCTGCACGGTTGGCAGGATCACGCCGATCGTGAGCACCACCATGGAAATACCGTCGAGGAACATGCCCAGCACGATGTAGAACAATGCCAGGGCGACGAGCAACCCGGTCTGCCCAAGCCCGAGTGTGTCGATCCGCTGTGCGAGGGCGTTCGGCAGTCCGATATGGCCCATGGCCAGGGTGAGGAATTGGGCGCCGACGAGGATGAGCGCGATCATGCAATACAGCCGTGTTGCGCCGAGCAGGGATTCGCGGAACGTGGGCCAGTTGAGCGAACCCTGGATGGCCGATAGCACCAGGGCGCCGACGACGCCGATTGCGGCTGCTTCCGCGGCGGTTGCCACACCGGTGTAGATGGAGCCCAGCACGACGGCGATCAGCAGCACGACTGGAATGAGGTGGCGCGATTGCCAGAGCTTTTCGCGCAGGCTGAGATCGGCGTCGGCCGCCGGGATCAGCCCTGGATGGCGCAAGGCCCAGATGGCGATATAGCCCATGAACAGGAGCGCCAGCAGGATGCCAGGAATGATGCCGGCAATGAACAACCGCGCGATCGATACATTGGCCGAGACGCCGTAGACGGTCATGATGATGGACGGGGGAATCAGCAATCCAAGGGTGCCGGCACCGGCCAGCGTGCCGATGACCTGGTCTTCCGGGTAGCCGCGTTTCTTGAGTTCGGGGATGGTCATCTTGCCGATGGTCGCGCAGGTCGCAGCCGACGAGCCGGACACCGCGGCAAAGATGGCGCAGCCGATGACATTGGTGTGCAGCAACCGTCCCGGCAGGCGGTTGAGCCAGGGTGCCAGGCCTTTGAACATGTCTTGCGACAGGCGGGTACGGAACAGGATTTCCCCCACTGCGTACTGGTCGATGGCTTGCAGGAGTTGGGGACATTCGTCGGGTCGGATCGCGGGCTGGTGCTTGGGTCCATGTGGAGTGAGGGCCTTTGCCAGATCAAACGCACCCCTCGCTTCGATCTGGCGCAGGGTGTCGAGCACCTGCACCGAGGTGATCCGGTCAATCGCCAGAGGTCCGAGGTCGGGGTCGAGGTCAGCCTCCAGCCTATGCTTGACATCGCGGGTGTGGCTGTCCACCCAGATGCAGCGCTGGCGCTCGAACCATTCGGTGGCGATGTGCTGGAAGCTCCTGGTGGCGTCGATGTGCGCTTCGGGCCCTATTGGCCTGGCGCACGGCGCTGGGGTCGATGCCCTGGATGAGCTGGCGCTTGGCGTCGTCGCCGGCCTGGCGGGCCTCTTTCAGGCTGATCAGTGGACAGTGGATAAGCGCCGAAAGAGAGGCGCTTCTCGACGCCGCCGTAGCGGTACTTGAAGCGCCAGCCTTTGCTACCGGCCTTGGTGATTTCGAGGTAGAGCCCACCACCATCAAACAGGCAGGTGAGTTTGCCGGCTTTGGGCTGGGCCGCGCGCGTTTGGGCGTCGGTGAGCGTGGACATCGTGGGCTGGGGGCAAGTGGACGATGGAATCCATGCTATTGCCCCCAAATCACCCCCGCACAACCGCATCCAACCGGTGCATTGGGGGACCGCAACAGCGCCATAGCACTTCCACACTGAGCCAGTCCCATCTCAACAGCCTGCAATCCCTGAAGATCAGCAAACCCCTAATTCAAGCTGTCAACACGCGGTCTTTCGTTTCGGGCAGAGCGAATGCGGCAATGAAGAAGAGTGCATAGGCGCCAACAGCGAAAATTGCAATAGCATTCCCAAATCCTATAGAAGATTTTAGATAACCGATAAGCGCTGGGAAAAGAGCTCCAATGGCACGGCCAAAATTATATGTAAATCCTTGCCCTGAGCCGCGAATAATTGTTGGAAAAAGCTCAGTTAAGAACGGTCCCATACCTGAGAAATACCCACTCGCAAAAAAGCCCAGTGGGAATCCCAAAATAAAAGTTACTTCATTGGGGATTGGAAGCTGCGTGTAAGCAAGAATGGTGGCAATGGCCCCAAGGGAAAAAAGGAGGAACAACATGCGACGGCCAAGCCTGTCGGCTAACCAAGCGCCACTCAAATAGCCAATAAAGCTGCCGATGATGAGGATGGCAAGGTATGGGGTGCTGCCGACGACGCTGAGATGCTTATCAGCGTGAAGAAATGCTGGCAGCCAAAAAATAACTGCATAATACCCGCCCTGTGCGCCAACGGAGAGAAGAGAGGCCAGGATCGTTGTCCGTAATACGGCAGGATCAAAGATGGCAAGAATGCTTGGGCGCACAGCCTTTTTGCGCGCCGCAACTGC
This sequence comes from Thiomonas sp., assembly GCF_054608695.1. Lineage (NCBI taxonomy): Bacteria > Pseudomonadati > Pseudomonadota > Betaproteobacteria > Burkholderiales > Thiomonas > Thiomonas sp. Next base: position 18,907 of record NZ_JBTRXV010000016.1, on the reverse strand, counting down.
AATTTCTGGTTCAGGCACGTTTCTCCGAATAAATAGAACCATCAGTGCTGGAATAACTCCGATGGCAAACATTGCTCGCCACGCAGTTTCTGCTGGCAATGCTGAATAGATGATTGCTTGCGCAATAACAGCGATACCCCATCCAATAGCCCAGGCGGATTGGACACTACCCACGGCCCGACCGCGGAATTGGGGCCGAATTGTTTCTCCCATCAGAACTGCGCCAGCAGCCCATTCTCCGCCAAATCCAAATCCAAGCAAGGCTCTCAGCACCATGAGTTGATCGAAGTTTTGTGCAAATGCACATAGAAAGCTGAAGAGTGAAAACCATAGAATGGTGATCTGGAGCGTCTTCACACGTCCGATGCGGTCAGAAAGCAAACCTGCGGCCCAACCGCCAACGGCGGAAGCAAGTAACGTCAGTGTTGCTGCAAATCCGGCCGGCCCCGCGCCGACTGACCATTGATGCATGATCGTGACAATGATTAGCGGATAGATCATGAAATCCAAACCATCAAGACCCCATCCCCCAGCACACGCCCAGAATGTGCGTCGCTCCGTATTGGTCATATTTCTGTAGAAGCTAGACAGGCCGCGGCCTGCAACCTCTGCTTTAGGCGTCGTCGTTGAGGCGTCATTCATGGTTACTTCTCCTATCCACGAAACTTAAGTTAAATCGCTCTTGGAATGGGCGAGAATGTGCTATTAAATATGCCTCGCACCAAATCGTTGAATTTTTCATTGATATGTCAAGTCTTTGAGTCCTTATAAATTTGCCGCAGACTTATCATGGCATGAACCGAACGTTACCATTATTAGCTTTTGCTTGATTTGCTGGAGAGTCCACGTGCCCAATCACAGTGACATGACCACAGCGCCCTTGAGCCCTTTTGCCTCTGGTCATGACGCACGCCGTCACTGAATTCAATTGAAGGACCGATGCTGCGGGACCTGACAGCTAGCTAAGTCGGGCTGGCAACGGTTGCATGGACCATAAAACACCTATAAGATACATGTAAAACATCAGCGACAATTGATTGTCATCCTCGTAATTTATTTTGAAATAGGTGGAAACCCTCATGAGCACTCCCCCTGGAACGGTAAGTGGGCAAAGCACTGGGATCGTCTCGTCGTCCCATCTGGCTTCTCCACGTGGCCTGGCTGCCTCCGAATTCGAGTTCGGCCTGATCGTGAGCTGGAATGCGTTTTCGCGCTGGGTGGTCCGCTGCATGGCGGCTGCAGGCTACCGCGATCTCACCATCACGGACGTATTGCTGCTGCATCACATCAACCACCGCGCCCGCAACAAGAAGTTGGCCGACATCTGCTTTGTCCTCAACTATGAGGACGTCCACGTGGTGGCCTACGCCCTTAAGAAGTTGGTTGCCGCCGGCCTTGCACAGACCGAGAAGATCGGCAAGGAGGTGTTCTACAGCCCGACATCTGCGGGCGAAGAGGCCGTGTACAAATACCGAGAGGTGCGGGAGCAGTGTCTGATCGCCAATCTTGATGCGCAGATGAACCAGGATCTCGGAGAAGTCGCGCGCATGCTCCGGACCATGAGCGGCCTTTATGACCAAGCGGCGCGCGCTGCTAGTTCACTCTGATGCAGTTTTAGTTGAGTGGGCACCTTGGACGTCGCAGCGAAGTCCGTCCCTTGGGACCAGGAAACACTGTGCATCTCCAGCGACTTACTTGAGAGAGTCACTCGATACTCCCTACCAAAACCATCAACATTCCGATGAGCAACATGCAAGACAACAACCTGAGCACATCCGGGCGCTGGCAATTCTGGGTCGACCGTGGCGGCACCTTCACCGATATCGTGGCGCGCAAGCCTGATGGGACTCTTCTCGCCCACAAGCTGCTTTCGGAGAATCCGGAGCAGTACCGCGACGCAGCAGTGGCGGGCATCCGGCAACTGCTGGGCCTGGCGCCTGATGCGCCGATCACGCCGGATCGGGTGGAGTGCGTGAAGATGGGCACGACCGTGGCGACCAACGCGCTGCTGGAACGCAAGGGCGAGCCGGTGGCGCTGGTGACGACGCGGGGCTTTCGCGATGCCTTGCGCATCGCCTACCAGAACCGGCCGCGGCTATTCGACCGCCATATCGTGCTGCCCGAGTTGCTGTACCAGCACGTCATCGAGGCTGACGAACGCCTGGGTGCTGACGGCGAGGTCGTGCGCGCGCTGGATGAAGGGGACCTGCGCACGCGGTTGCAAGAGGCGTTCGACGCCGGCTTGCGCGCGGTGGCCATCGTATTCATGCATGGCTATCGCTACGCTGTCCATGAGCGGGTGGCAGGGAAGATCTCCCGCGACATCGGGTTCACACAAGTCAGCACCTCGCACGAAACCAACCCGCTGATGAAGTTTGTCTCGCGCGGCGACACCGCCGTGGTGGACGCCTATCTCTCGCCCATCCTGCGGCGCTATGTGGACCAGGTCGCGGCCGAGATGCCGGGGGTGCGGCTGCTGTTCATGCAGTCCAGCGGCGGTCTGACCGAGGCGCATGCGTTTCGCGGCAAGGACGCCATCCTGTCGGGGCCGGCGGGCGGCATCGTCGGCATGGCGCGCACGGCGGAAATGGCAGGCCACCAACGGGTGATCGGCTTCGACATGGGCGGCACCTCCACCGATGTGTCGCATTACGCCGGTAGCTTCGAGCGCGCCTTCGAGACCCAGGTGGCCGGGGTGCGCGTGCGCGCGCCCATGATGAGCATCCACACGGTGGCGGCTGGCGGGGGCTCGATGCTGCACTTCGACGGCGCGCGTATGCGCGTGGGGCCCGATTCGGCTGGGGCCAACCCCGGGCCGGCCTGCTACCGGCGCGGAGGACCCCTCACCGTGACCGACGCCAATGTGATGCTGGGCACCATCCAGCCGGCGCATTTCCCCTCCGTGTTCGGTCCGCAGGGCAATCAGCCGCTGGATGCCGAGACCGTGCACCGCCACTTCACCGAACTTGCGGCGCGGATCGCGCGAGACACGGGCCGCGCCCAGACGCCCGAGGGCGTGGCCGAGGGCTTCGTGAACATTGCGGTGCAGGCCATGGCAGGGGCCATCAAGCGCATCTCGGTGGCGCGCGGGCACGACGTCACGCACTACACCCTGCAATGCTTTGGCGGCGCCGGGGCACAGCACGCCTGCCGTGTGGCCGATGCGTTGGGCATGGAGCGCGTGTTCATCCATCCCCTGGCCGGTGTGCTGTCGGCCTACGGCATGGGGCTGGCCGAACAAACGGTGATACTGGAGCGCAGCGTGGAGGTTGAACTCGATGCTGAAGCGGGAGCGCACATCGACGAAGCGCTCCGGGGCTTGTCCGTCGCAGCCCGCGAGCAGTTACTCGGGCAGGGGGTAGCACTCGATCGCATCCATGTACTGCAGCGCGTGCATGTGCGCTACCAGGGCACAGATTCCGTGCTGGCGGTTGACGCGGGCAGTCTCAAAGAAATCACGCAGCGCTTCGAACAAAGCTATCAACAGCGCTTCGCACACCTGCTGCCTTCGCGTCCGCTTGTGGTGGAGTCAGTATCGGTGGAAGCCGCTGGCGGCGGCGACGTCATACGCGAGAGTCAGCTCGAAGATGCCGTAGAGGATGCGATGCCGATCCGGAATCGTATCCAGCTCTACAGTGGCGGCGTTTGGCATGACGCCGCGCTCGTATTGCGCAACATCGGTGCGCCCGGCCAGCGAATTGATGGGCCAGCGGTCATTGCCGATGCCAATACCACGATTGCCGTTGAACCCGGTTGGCGGGCGCGCATCACAGCGCTGAACCATCTGGAACTCACGCGCATCGCCCCACGGGCCGCCGCTTCGACGCACGACACCAAGGCTGACCCGGTGCTGCTGGAGGTGTTCAACAACCTGTTCATGAACATCGCCGAACAAATGGGGGCGCAACTGCAGAACACGGCGGTGTCGGTGAACATCAAGGAGCGGCTGGACTTTTCCTGCGCGTTGTTCGACGTCGAAGGCAACCTCATCGCCAACGCGCCGCACATGCCGGTGCACCTGGGGTCGATGGGCGAGAGCATATGCACCGTGATCCAGCGCAACGCCGGCAGCCTGCGACCCGGCGATGTGTTCATGCTCAACGACCCTTACCACGGCGGCACGCATCTGCCCGATGTGACCGTGGTCACGCCGGTGTTCGACGCCACTGGCCGCAGCGTACTGTTCTTCGTCGCCTCGCGTGGTCACCACGCCGACATCGGCGGCACCACCCCCGGCTCCATGCCGCCGTTCTCCCGCAGCATCGAGGAGGAGGGCGTGGTGATCGACAACTTCAAGCTGGTGGCGCAAGGGCGCTTGCGTGAAGCCGAGACCCTGGCCTTGCTGGCGAGCGGCAACAACCCGGCGCGCAATCCGCAGCAGAACCTCGCCGACCTCAAGGCGCAGATCGCGGCCAATGCGAAAGGCGCGCAGGAGCTGCGGCAACTGGTGGCGGACTACGGCCTGGCGGTGGTGCAGGCCTATATGCGCCATGTGCAGGACAACGCCGAGCAGGCGGTGCGCCGCGTGATCGGCGCCTTGCACGACGGCAGCTTCGTGCTCGATCTGGACAACGGCGCGCGCATCGCGGTGGCGATACGCGTGGACCAGGCAGCGCGCAGCGCCGTCATCGATTTCACCGGCACCTCGCAGCAGCAGGCCAACAACTTCAACGCGCCAAGGGCCGTGACCATGGCGGCGGTGCTCTACGTCTTCCGCTGCCTGGTGGACGACGACATTCCGCTCAACGCCGGTTGCCTCAAGCCGCTGCAGGTCCTCATTCCCGAGGGCTCGATGCTGGCGCCCGCATCACCGGCCTCGGTCGTGGCCGGCAATGTGGAAACCTCGATGTGCATCACCAACGCCCTGTTCGGCGCCCTCGGCGTGCAGGCGGCCAGCCAGTGCACGATGAACAACTTCACCTTCGGCAACGCCCGCCACCAGTATTACGAAACCATCGCCGGCGGCTCCGGCGCGGGCGGCATGTTCGACGCGCAGGGCCGGCTCACTGGCGGCTTCGATGGCACGGCGGTGGTGCAGACCCATATGACCAACTCGCGCCTGACCGACCCGGAGGTGCTGGAGTTCCGCTATCCGGTGCGGTTGGAGAGCTTCACCATCCGCGAGGGTTCGGGCGGCGCGGGGCGCTGGAGGGGCGGGGACGGCGGCGTGCGGCGCATCCGCTTCCTGGAGCCGATGACCGCTTCCATCCTGTCGAATGGCCGCAAGGTGGCGGCTTTCGGCATGGCGGGCGGTCAGCCAGGGGCCCTGGGCATCAACCGCGTCGAGCGAGCGGGCGGGCTGATACAGCGACTGGGGCCCACGGCCAGCGTGGAGATGCAAGCGGGGGATGTGTTCGTCATCGAAACCCCCGGAGGCGGGGGTTTCGGCACAGCCGGGGGCTGAAGACAGGCCCGGCCTGCCGCGCAAGAGGCGCAGCTGCAGAGCGGCGCCGGAGGCGGCGCTTAGCGCTGCGCCACCTTCAAGTCATGCCGGAACGAAGTGTGGATGGAGTAGCGCAGCGAGCGCTTGGTCGTGCGTGTGATTTTGCGTCGGTCGGCCACCCGCACGATGCGGCGTTTGTCACGCTGCGCCAGAACGATCTCATGCTGCTTGAACACCGGCCGGCGCGAATACACCACGATGATGGAGCGTGGCCGAAACCGCCCGCCTTCGGCAATGTGGTTCCACTGCGCCACCTCGGCCGGGCTCAAGCCATAGCGGTGCGCCACGGTGAAGGGCGTGTCGTTCGGTCCGGCGATCAGGCGCTGCCTGCGCCCTGGGGGAATATCCGGCGCCAAGGCCAGCACGGCGTTTTCCACCGCATGCTTGCTGACGTTCTGGTCGTCCTGCGGCGGTTTTGGAATCAGCAGCGTCGAGCCCGCCTTCACCAGCGTGCGCAGCGGAATGTTGTTGACATCGCGCAGCGTGGCCTCGGTCAGGTGCAGGTTGCGTGCCAACTGGAACGGGGTGGCGGTGGAGCGCACGACGTAGGTGGTCCAGGTGGACAGCGGGCCCTGGTAATTGGCAACGGCCTGCTCGAACGCCGTGGCGTTGTCGTAGGGCAGCAGAATCTTCGGCTTGGTCGCGGCCAGGATGACGGGCTTGTTGTACGAGGGGTTGAGCGAGCGGAATTCGCGCACCGTCATGTTGGCGAGTTTGGCCGCCAGATCCACGTCGATGTCCTGGGTGATGGTGACGGGTTTGAAATAGGGGTGATCGGGCACGTCCGGCAGGGTGATGCCGTACTTCGCCGGGTCGGCGATGATGTCTTTCACCGCTTGCAACTTCGGGTAGTAGTTGCGCGTCTCGATCGGCATGTTCAGCGCGCCATAACTCACCGGAAGGCCCTTGGCCTGGTTGTAGGTCATGGCGCGCTGCACCCCACCTTCGCCCCAGTTGTAGGCCGCCAGAGCGAGTTGCCAGTTGCCGAACATGGTGTGCAGCTTGGTGAGGTAGTCCAGCGCGGCCTTGGTCGAGGCCATGACGTCACGCCGGTCGTCCTGGAACATGGTCTGCTTCAGCTTGAAATGCTTGCCCGTGGAGGGGATGAACTGCCACATGCCCGAGGCCTGGGCCGAGGACATGGCATCGGGGTTGAAGGCGCTTTCGACGAAAGGCAGCAGTGCAAGCTCGGTGGGCAGGTGACGGCGCTCGACTTCCTGCACGATGTAGTAGAGGTATTTGCGCGAGCGCTCGGTCATGCGGGCGACATAGTCGGGCCGGGTGCTGTACCACTGCACGGCCTGGTTGACGTAGGGGACCATGGCCGGGCCGTCCATGTCGGGAACGGCGAAGCCGGCGCGAATGCGCTGCCAGATGTTGGTGTAGAGCACATCCGCATGGTCGGCCGCCTGTTTGGCGGCCTGCATTTCCATCGCATCGTCGCGGGCGATTTGCGCCGCGTCCGGCGGCGTGGCCAGCGGTGCTTGCTGGATGGCGGAGGGGTTTTGTCCGAGTGCCGTGGCCGAGGCGTCGGTCGACCAGGAAGAGGAGGCTGAGGAATTGGATGAGGGCGGGACGGCGGCGCAACCGGCTGCCATCACAACCACGGCAGCCAGGGCCCAGAATTTCAGTCGTCTCAATCGGTGCATCCTGTCGTCCTCAGAAATCGTTTTTCCACTGCCGCATCAGTGTGAAAGCTTCGATGCGGTCGGCCGGCTTGTGCCCAGCATGCGCCGTGAGCTGGGCCTGGACTTCGGGCTCGCTGACGCGCAAGAAGGGGTTGACATGCAATTCCCGCTCCAGCGTGCTGGGCAGGGTCGGTTGGTGTTCTGCGCGCTGCCTGAGGCACCACTGCGTGTAATCCTGCATCGCCGTATTGCCGGGCTCGACGTGCCGCGCGAATTGTAAGTTGCCCAGGGTGTATTCATGGGTGCAGAACACGCGGCTATCGGCGGGCAGGCTGCTCAGACGGTCGAGCGAATGCAGCATCTGGCTGGGCGTGCCCTCGAACAAGCGGCCGCATCCGGCCGAAAACAGGGTGTCGCCACAGAACAGCAAACGCTTGCCCGGACCACCATCGGCGAAGTAGGCGATGTGCCCGAGGGTGTGCCCCGGCACCTGCAGGATCTCGAACTCGAGATGAAAACCGGGCGGGGCGATGCGGTCGCCATCGTGCAGCGGGTGGGTCATGCCGGGGATGGTTTCGGCTGCCGGACCCCACACCGGAAGCTGCCTGGCGCGCAGCAGATCGACGATGCCGCCGGTGTGATCCGCATGGTGGTGGGTGACTAGAATGCCAGCGAGTTCCAACCCTTGCGCCTTGCAGGCCGCCTCGACCGGGCCGGCGTCCCCCGGGTCCACCACCAGCGCGCGATGCGTGTCGTGGATCATCCAGATGTAGTTATCCCGAAAGGCTGGCAGCGCGACGATATGCATGTGAATCCCGAAGTCAGCGCGAGTATAAGTCTCGACTCGTGGTTGAAAACCCCGAGCGGACGCTATGCGCTGAGCTGGGAGCAGGGGCAGCTGGACCGCGTCGTGGCAGACATCTTCGGCTTTCATGCGGTGCAGCTCGGGTTGGCTCCGCTGCATGCGCTGTCCCACAACCGCATGCCGCATCGCTGGCTGGTTCAGGGGGCACCCAACGGCCAGCAGTTGCTTCGCAACAGGCCGCTGCTCTGCCAGGATTTGCTCCAGGCCGAGCCATCGCCCATCTACACCGATCCGCAATTCATCACGGCTGCCGCGGCACAGCCCGGACCCGGCCAGGCTGCGACCGAGCTGGCGCAAGTGGTGCCTGCCGGTCGCAAGACCGAGGCCCTGGTGTGCGAATTCACCGACCTGCCATTCGCCACGCAAAGCCTGGATCTGGTCGTGCTGCCGCATGCGCTTGAAGTGGTCTCCGACCCGCACGCCTGCCTGCGCGAAGTCGACCGCGTGATGGTCGCCGGCGGGCAAGTCGTGATTACCGGCTTCAATGCCTTGAGCCTGTGGGGCGCACGCCAGGCCCTTGGCCGCCTCGGCGGCCCGCTCTACCTGCCGCAGCAAGGCGAATTCATCTCGCCACGACGCGTGCGCGACTGGCTGCGCCTGCTCAGCTTCGAGGTCACGGCGGGGCGTTACGGCTGCTACCGCCCCGCTGCCTGCACCCAGCCCTGGCTGGACCGCTGGCGCTTCATGGAGAAGGCCGGCGACCGCTGGTGGCCCATGCTGGGCGCGGTGTACATGCTCGTGGCCACCAAGCGCGTGCGCTCCATGCGCCTGGTCGGCAAGGTGTGGAAGTCGCCGCGCGAAAAGGCTCGCGCCACGCAACCCGTTGCGCATGGACGCGACGCGCTGGGTTCGCTCCAGCATCCTGAATCAACCCCCCAACACCATGAGCACATCCTCTGACAAAACCGTCCATGCCTATACCGATGGCGCCTGCAAAGGCAATCCGGGTCCGGGTGGCTGGGGTGTGCTGCTGCAAGCCGCGGGCGCCCGCAAGGAGTTGTTCGGCGGCGAGGCGCTGACCACGAACAACCGCATGGAATTGATGGCCGCCATCATGGCACTCGAGTCGCTGCGCAAACCCTGCGAGGTGCAGTTGTTCACCGATTCGCAATATGTACTCAAGGGCATGACCGAATGGCTGCCGGGCTGGAAGGCGCGCGGCTGGAAAACGGCGGACCGCAAGCCGGTGAAAAATGTCGATCTCTGGCAGCGGCTGGAGCAGGCGCTGGCGCCGCATACCGTGCAGTGGGTCTGGGTGCGTGGGCACAACGGCGACGCGGGTAACGAAGCCGCCGACGCCTTGGCCAATCGGGGTGTGGACAGCGTGTTACGCGCGGCCTGAAACGGCCCTGATCGCTCACTCTTTCAAGGACCCGCCATGACACGTCAAATCGTTCTCGACACCGAAACCACCGGGCTCAATCCGGCATCCGGCGACCGCATCATCGAGGTGGCGGCGGTCGAACTGTTCAAGCGCCGCAGGTCCGGGGCGCATTTCCAGCGCTACGTCAACCCGCAGCGCCCCAGCCATCCGGACGCCTTGCGCGTGCATGGTCTGACCGAGGAATTTCTGGCGGACAAGCCCCTGTTCGGGCAGGTGGTGGCCGATCTGCTCGACTTCGTGCGCGACGCCGAAGTCATCATCCACAACGCCGCTTTCGACGTCGGTTTTCTCGACGCCGAACTCGATCGCCTGGGCCTGCCGCCCTTCGCCCAGCATTGCGGCAGCATCACCGATTCACTGACCTTGGCGCGCAGCCAATTCCCCGGCAAGTTCAACAGTCTCGACGCCCTGTGCAAGCGTTTCGGCGTGGACAACACCAGGCGGACCTTGCACGGGGCCTTGCTGGACGCCGAGCTTCTGGCCGAGGTTTATGTCTGGCTCACGCGAGGCCAGGACAGCCTCGTGATGGAACTCGACGGCCCCGAACTGCTTGCCGAGTCCGATCCGGTCGACGACCTAAGCGGCTTTGTCCTTCCCGTGCAACTGGCCGACGACACCGAGTTGCAAGCCCACGCGGCCATTCTCCAAAGCCTCGACAAGGGTTGCGCGTCCGGCTCGGTCTGGAGGCAAGACCCCGACGGCCTTCAGTCCGCTTGACAACGCCAACAACGCCGATGCCGCCGTCAAGGTGCAGGTTTCGCGGGTTTGCAGCCACCCACCGGGCTCATTCATGAGCCCGGTGGAATAATGCTTGCACCATGACAGTGCCGACCTTCCTGACCTGGCTGCGGGTGGCAGCCATTCCGCTCATCCTCGGTGTGTATGCGCTGCCGCATGGCTGGCTGGCGCCGCCGGACCGCAACCTGATCGCCACGGTGCTCTTCATCCTGAGCGCCATCACCGACTGGTTCGACGGCTTCCTCGCGCGCCGCTGGAACCAGACTTCCGCCTTCGGCGCCTTCCTCGACCCCGTGGCCGACAAGCTGATGGTGTCGGCCGCGCTGCTGGTGCTGCTGGAACTCTCGCGCATCGGTGCGCTGGTGGCGCTCATCATCATCGGCCGCGAAATCGCCATCTCCGCGCTGCGCGAATGGATGGCGCGCATCGGCCAGTCGCGCAAGGTGGCGGTGAACTGGCTGGGCAAGGTGAAGACGGCCACGCAGATGGTGGCCATTCCATTCCTGCTCTACGACGGCCGCCTGTTCGGCCTCATTCCCACGTCCGTGTGGGGAACCTGGCTGCTGGACATTGCCGCAGCGCTCACGCTCTGGTCCATGCTGTATTACTTCAAGCTGGCGCTCGCCGGCATCAAGCTGTCGGAATGAAAGCCGTACTGGACATCCCGCCTCGGGATGCAGCAGCGCCATGGGCAAGCTTTGCCCTGCGCCTCATGCCCTGGGTCTTCGTCGTCATCTGGAGCACCGGCTTCATCGTCGCGCGCTATGGCATGCCGTATGCCCCGCCGCTGAAGTTTCTCTGCCTGCGCTACGGCGCCTCGCTGGCCCTGTTGCTGCTCGTGGCTTCGGGTCTGCGCGTGCGCTGGCCACAGTCGCGCCGCCAGTGGCTGCATCTGGCCATCGTGGGTTTGCTGATGCAGGCCGGCTACCTCGGCGGGGTCTGGGCAGCTGTCAAGCATGGCATCGGTCCTGGGACGGTGGCGCTGATCGTCGGCCTGCAGCCCTTGCTCACGGCCCTGCTCGTGTCGCTGGCCGGCCACAGGGTGCGGGCGCTGCAGTGGTTCGGCCTGTTGCTGGGCTTCGCCGGGCTGGGCCTGGTGGTGGCGCGGCAACTGGAGCAGGGCACACTCTCGGGCACCAATCTGGGGCTGGCGCTGTTCGCCCTGTGCTGCATCACCGCCGGAACCCTGTGGCAAAAGCGCTATGTCGTCACCACGCCGGTGTGGACGGCGGCTGCCGTACAGATTGGCGCGGCCTTGTTGGTCAGCCTGCCGTTCGCGGTGCTCGAGACCGAGCCGGTGGTGTTCAATATGCAACTCATCGGTGCCCTGGCGTGGTCGGTTCTGGCCCTCACGCTGGGCGCGAGTTCCCTGCTTTACCTGTTGATTCAGCGCGGTGCGGCGGTGCAGGTCACCAGTCTCATCTACTGGGTGCCACCCGTCACGGCGCTCATGAGCTGGTGGTTGTTCGACGAGCGCCTGGGGCCAGCCACCTGGACCGGCATGGCGCTGGTGGCCGCCGGGGTGCTGGCGGTGACGCGTTCCAGGGCGTGACGCCGCATGTCGCGGACGTCATTCACGATTTGATCGAGGAGATTGATCCATGCCGTCCGATGCATCACACAAGCAGCCATCGAAACCCTTGCGCATTGCCGTGATTCCCGGCGATGGCATTGGTCTGGAGGTGGTTCCCGAAGGTCTGCGCGTGCTCGAAGCCGCAGCGCAGCGTTTTGATCTCAAGCTGGACTTGCGCCATTTCGACTTCGCCTCGTGCGACTACTACCTGCGCCACGGCCGCATGCTGCCGGACGACTGGAAGGAACAACTCGCCAGCTTCGATGCCATCTTTTTCGGCGCTGTGGGCTGCCCCGAAAAGGTGCCGGACCATGTCTCCCTGTGGGGTTCACTGCTGCAATTCCGCCGCGAATTCGATCAGTACGTCAACCTGCGCCCGGCGCGTCTCATGCCAGGCCTGCGCTCGCCACTCGCGGGTTTGGCGCCGGGCGATGTCGACCTGCTCATCGTGCGCGAGAACACCGAGGGCGAATACTCCAATGCAGGCGGGCGCATGTTCGCCGGCACCGCGCGCGAAATGGCGTTGCAGGAAACCGTGATGACGCGTCACGGTGTGGACCGCGTGCTGCACTTCGCCTTCGAGCAGGCGGCAAAGCGCCCGCGCCGGCTGTTGACCTCGGCCACCAAGTCCAACGGCATCTCCATCACCATGCCCTTCTGGGACGAGCGCGTGCATGCGGTGGCGGCCGAACACACGCAGGTGCGCTGGAACCAGTTCCACATCGACGCGCTGTGCGCCCGCCTGGTGCAGCGTCCGCAGGACTTCGACGTCATCGTCGGCAGCAATTTGTTCGGCGACATCCTGAGCGACCTCGCCCCGGCGCTGTGCGGCACGCTCGGCATCGCGCCTTCGGCCAATCTCAATCCCGAGCGCAAATTTCCATCGCTGTTCGAGCCGGTGCATGGCTCGGCTCCGGACATCGCCGGGCGAGGCATCGCCAACCCCATTGGCCAGATCTGGAGCGCGGCGCTGATGCTCGATTTTCTGGACCATCCCGAGGCCGCTGCCGCCATTGTTGCCGCCATTGAAGCCGTGCTCGCGCCCGGCAGCGGTGCGCCGCATACGCCAGACCTCGGGGGCAAGAACAAGACGCAGGATCTGGGCAATGCCATTGCCCAGGCCGTGCGCTGCAGTTAATCTGAATTGACACGGTGGAGTGGCATCGTTCTAATGCAATCGGCGGCTGCTCTTAAAATCACGGCGGCTGCTAACCCAGCGATCACCCATCACCATTGCGCCTGCGTGCGCCTTGCACTTACAGCGTCGGCTTGCGCCGTTTCGAAAGCCGGCACATCCTGTCTTTGAACCATCCTTCCGAGGGGGCTAGAGTGAATAAAACAGAATTGATCGAACACATCGCCAAAAAATCCGACATCTCCAAGGCCGCTGCCACGCGCGCGCTTGACTCGATGATCGAGGGTGTGAAGGTCACGCTCAAAAAAGGTGGCACGGTCACCCTCATCGGTTTCGGCACCTTTGCCGTCACCAAGCGCCCGGCTCGTACCGGTCGCAATCCGCGCACCGGCGCAGCCATCAAGATCAAGGCTGCCAAGGTTCCGAAGTTCCGTCCGGGCAAGGGCTTGAAGGACGCGTTGAACTGAACCGTGGATCGGCAAGCCATGTTCGCTGAACGCAGTCATGCAGCCCATCAGCCGCTTGGCTGCCAAGGTTCCGGGTGCTTAGCTCAGTTGGTAGAGCGGCGCCCTTACAAGGCGTAGGTCGGGGGTTCGAACCCCTCAGCACCCACCAGATCGAACTGGCCCGTCACGCGGTTTGATCGGCACACCAAGGCGAACAACGGTTGTTCGCCTTTTCTTTTTTGACGTTCCCATTCATAGCTGCGAGTTGATCGCACACGACGAGCCACCCCATGTTTGATTTCGTCCGCAAGCACACCAAGCTGCTGCAGGTTCTTTTGTTCCTGCTCATCTTCCCGTCCTTCGTGTTGTTCGGCATCCAGGGCTATGACAGCTTCAACAACAACGGCAGTCTCGCGGCCAAGGTCGATGGCATTCCCATCAGCATGCAGCAGCTCGACAACGCCCAGCGCAGCGAGATTGCGCGCATGCAGCAGACGCTGGGCGCGTCGGCCGACATCAAGAGCCTGGACACGCCCGAGGCCAAGCTGCGCACCCTCGACGGTCTGATCCGGCAGACCTTGCTGCAGGTGGCTGTGCGCAAACAGCACCTGGCGGTGAGCGACAGCCAGGTGCAGCAGGCCATTCTGCAAATTCCCCAGATCGCCGCGCTGCGCAAACCCGATGGCAGCTTTGACGAGGAGGCTTATCGGCAACTCATCGCGGCGCAAGGCATGACCACGGCGCAGTTCGAAGGCCAGGTGCGCGAGCAACTGCTGCTGCAGCAGGCCGTGGACGGCATCGCCGAGCCGGTGATTGAAAGCAAAACCATCGCCGGCCAGCTTTACGACTGGCAAAACCAGAAGCGCCAAGTGCGTCTGGCGCTGTTCAACACGCAGGATTACACATCCCAGGTGCAGCCAAGCGCCGCGCAAATCGAAGCGTTTTACAAGGACCACACCGCGCTGTTCCAGTCGCCGCAAAGTGCCGACATTCAGTATGTGGTGCTGAGCCTGAACGCCGTGCGCCAGGGCATCGTCATCACCCCGGCGCAGGCGCAGGCTTATTACACCCAGCACATCGCCGAGTTCAGTACACCGCAGGAGCGCAAGGCCAGCCACATCCTGATCACGCTGCCGCCCAACCCCACCCCGGCGCAGGTGCAGGCGGCCAAGACGAAAGCGGATGCCATCCTGGCCGAGGTACGCAAGGATCCTGCCCAGTTCGCCGAAATTGCCAAGCGCGATTCGCAAGACCCTGGCTCCTCGGCGCAAGGCGGAAACCTCGGTTATTTCACGCAAAACGCCATGGTCAAGTCCTTCGCTGACGCCGTGTTCGCCATGAAGAAGGTGGGTGACATTGTTGGGCCTGTGCTGTCCCCATACGGCTTTCACATCATCGAGCTGACGGGCATCAAGCCGGCCGAGCAAAAGCCGTTTGCACAGGTTCAAAGCAGCATTCAGGCGCAATTGCAGAATCAGGAGGCACAGAAGCGTTTTCCCGAGATGTCCGACAAATTCAGCAGTCTCGTTTACGAAGACAGTCGCAGTTTTGCTCAGGTCGCCGCAAAGTATCACCTCGAGGTGCAGACTGCCGAAGGTGTCAGCCCAACGCCCAAGGCGTCAGGCGACAGCAGGACCGATCCGCTCGCCAATGCCGCCTTCCTCAAGGCCGTCTTCAGCAGCAACAGCATCCGCGACAAACGCAACATCTCTGCGGTCGAGATAGCGCCCAACACCCTGGCCTCGGCCCGTATCTTGAAATATCAGCCGGCAAGCACGTTGACGTTCGCCCAGGCGCAGGACAAGGTGCGCGCTTTACTGGTCGCGCAGCAGGCCGCCGCATTGGCCGTCAAGGCCGGCGAACAGGCACTGGCTGCCGCCCGACAAGGCAAGGCCATGCCGGCATGGGGTGCGCCGGTTGAAATTTCCCAATCCCAAACACCGGCCACGGCCGGTGTCCCCGTTGCGGCGGTCACGGCAGCTTTCCAGCTTCCAGTGGCAAAGCTGCCGGCACTGACAGGCCTGACGCTGCCGGGGCAGGCTGGCTACGCCATCGTCTCAGTCGACAGTGTGAGCAAGGCCAAACCCGATGCCGAGCAACTGCGCGCGCAGCAAGGCACCATGAGTCAGTTGCTGTCCCAAGGCGTGACCGAGGCCTATATCGACAGCCTGAAAAAACGCTACGGCGTCGAGATGCTCTACAAAGTCCCGCCTCTGGCCAATTCCTGAAACAGCTTCGCGAGGGCAGGGCCACATCCATGTCCTGCCTATAATGATCAGTTCTGCGGTGGCTGTAGCTCAGTTGGTAGAGTCCAGGATTGTGATTCCTGTCGTCGTGGGTTCGAGTCCCATCAGCCACCCCAAATAAATCAACAGCTTGCAGGCCCTTCGCGGGCCTGTTTCGCTTCATGGACGCAGAAAAATTCCCGCCGTGGGAATTTTGAGGTTTTGAAACGGCTTCACAGACCCTTCCGTCGAATCTCTTTTGCGCGGTCGTAGATCCTTGCTGTAGTGCTTGGGTTCGAATGAAGATTGGGTAGGGTTCCGCGCTGTTTTCGGTACTGCGTAACGTGGTAGGCGCGCAAGTCGTGGAAGGTGAAAGGCTCGGACACGACACCTTCAGCGCGGGCATCACTCATAAGCCGGTTCCACATCGTCTTGAACCCGGCTTCGCTGTAGGGGCCGCCGCCACGAGTAAGAAACACATAACCGATTCGTGGCTCGACCGCCAGCGCACGCATGCGCGACAGGAGATCGGCAAGAGCAGGAGTGATCTCGACGGCTTCCCAAACCTCTTTTCCGCGTTGCTTGGCGCGCGAAAGGCGCACAGCGTCATCACTGACTTGTAGCCACGTAAGTGCCCGAAACTCGATCCTGCGGTTACCCGTCAGCGCCGCAAATTCGGCCATTCCCGCCAGCACCTGCGCAGAGTGGCCTTGGTTGCGTGCCCAGGATAGAAACGCAACCAACTCGGAAGGCTCCACGGCTCGGGTGCGAGGCTGTTCTTTGTTTCGCCGTACCTGACGGCATGGGTTCGCGTCGAGCAAGCCGCGCCGGATGCCGAGCGCGAGAAGGTTTGAGAGCAAAGCCATTTCGCGATTGGCACGGATTGGTGCACTGCGCTTGTCAAGGTAGGTCGCGATGTCCGACGGACGGACGAACGCCGCCTGCACTGCGCCAAAGACAGCCAACAGCGGGTCGGAGCACTGTAGGTAGTCCTTCTGTGTAGCTGGGGCCAGATCGGCCCAAACACGACTTTCTTGATACTCACGAAAGAGCGCGGCGATGGTTCCGGTGTCGTCTGACTGGTCGGTGAGATCGAGGACTTTACGGATGGCCACGCCGCGATTAGTGCCCAGGTTGACGGGTTTGCCACCGATGGGGTGATAGCGATACGTCACCAGGCCGTCTTTTCGGCGGCGGATTTCCATCCTGGGAAGCAGGCCATCACGGGTTTTTTTTATCATTTGACGCTGTCCCATTTTGGTGTAACGGGTTGTTGAATGAGATTCTGCGCCGGGACGCGGCCAGATTGCCACTGCACCAGCGCATCGCGCGTCAGCATCACGCGGCCCGCGCGGTTTCTGGAGGCGCGCAGGCCACGGGCGAGTAACCATCGCTCCTGCGCGGATGATTGCGATAAGCCGGTGAGTTCGGCCATCTCGGCGTTAGTGAGGAATAGGGCTGACATTCAGTGACTTTACTGATTGCGGTTTTGTGACGATGCATCCAAGCGGCACAGCTTTCCGGTGAATAGCTGACTAAGAGTTAGGGGTAAATTTGGGATGGAGGTACGGCGATTTAGATGCCCCACGCATATCCTTACATTCATTTCACCCCTCGCAGCATGGGTTGCAACCACGAAAAACACGAAAATTGCCCAACAATTTGGAGGCAGCCTTCCAAGAATGACTGCCTGCTGCGCGTCGGGACAGAGTTAGTGTTCGCCTTTTGTGACGCTAAAGCCGTTGAACTGGCGATGAGCTGCAGCTAATAGGGGGGGCGGTTTCAAGGGCATCGTGCCGGCGTGAAGGACTGCGCGGCGCGCCTGCGGGCGTGACGTGATCTAATTCGCACCAGCCGGGCGCCAAACGCGGGGGAGGGATCCGAATTGCATTCCGATGTTGAGCCTAAAAATTGTGACCTTTGCGCAAAACCGTGACCTTTCGTGTGCGTGTATTGAATGAAATCAATAACTTGCGAGGCCATGGAGCGTTCCGTCGCGGAATTTCTCGGTTTTCGCTTAGGGTTTACGGACGCTGGCTTGAGGCCTGTGCGCGCCGATCAATGTTGACCAGCGCGATTGCGTGATGCGATTGAAATTTGACCGGGGTGTTGGACCTACCCTGCCCATTTTTGGGGCAAGGAACCGAGGTGATCACCATGGGTATCAAAACGAAGATTCGCACGCTGCGCTTTCGGGTGAGGAAGTCGATCAGCGAGATTGCCAGGCGCACGGGCCTGTCACGCAACACGGTCAAGAAGTGGCTGCGAGCACCAGAGGAGTCTGAGCCGCGCTACGAGCGGCGAGACTCAGCGATCATGCTGACGCCGTACGCGGAGTGGTTGGAGCAGGCGTTGAAGGTCGATGCGCATCGACCCAAGGCTCAGCGCCGTACGGCCAAGTTGCTCTGTTTGCGCAGTTGCAAAGCCAGGGCTACGGCGGCGGCTACAGCCGCGTGACCGACTTCATTCGCGCTTGGCGCGAGAACGAAGGCCGGGCGGTCCTCACGCAGGCCTTTGTGCCCCTGACGTTCGAGTTGGGAGAGGCATTCCAGTTCGACTGGAGCGAGGAAGGCCTGACAGTCGGTGGCGTGTATTACCGAGCACGGCTGGTGGCCTATCCGTCGCAAGGTCATGAGATGCTGTTCCCCGTCAACCGGCGCATCCAATCCAGCCCACGCCGAACGCGCGATGGTGGGCTGGATGATTCACTGGGTGATCGAATCGACTGAGGCTCCTCATCGACGACCGCATCGTCATCGCTCAAGTCGCTGACATTCTTATCGTCCATCAACAGCCAGGTTTCTTCGGGGTCACCTTCGTCCTCTTGCTCTTTTTGACCCCCACCCGCAGGGGAACACCCTGGCGTGTGGATTTTCCCTGCATAGGCATCACGGCCAGGGTCCGGGTAGTCCAGCACATAGAGCGTGCCGTCATCCAGAACCCGTGCATCAAAGCAGGTGTAGACCTGGCAATGTTCACAACGCGCCGCAGCTTGAATCAGCACCGCACGGTCATATCTCCGAATACGGCCGTGCGGCACGATCAGGTTTGAACATTTGCGACACTGAAACCGCGGTGCATCGATTCGAGTGCCATTGGCCAGGTGAACGGGGAAATGCCACATCACCTCAGGTAGCGCGAGGAGCGCGTCGATATGCGCGTCGGACATGGTGTCCGTCACGGCGCGGCTGTCCTCGTCATATTCGTCCCATTCTGCGCTGTAAATCTGAAAAACGTTACTCTGTCCTGGCATGGGCTTCATCATGACCTCCTGAACCAACATTACCACGCGATGCAACAGTAGCAAGCTGCAGCGTGCGGCCATACACCGCTTTAGACGCGCTCGACCTGCACCAGCACTTCGTCGGTCTGCCCGGCGGTCACCAGGGCGCGGTAATCGTCCAGGTCGCGAATCTCGTGCGCCACGGAGGGGATGATGATGTTGTGTTCGGGGCCAGCGTCCGTGGACC
>NZ_JBTRXV010000015.1:0-56421 GCF_054608695.1 Thiomonas sp. | reverse complement strand
CACTGGCCGCCCAGGCGGGGCAGGCTGTCGATGACATGGGCCTTGATCTCCAGCAGCCCCAGCTCGAACACCTGGAACAGGCCCACCGGGCCGGCACCAATGATGACGGCGTCGGTCTCGATGGGAGTGCCTTGCTGGCGAGGGATGTCGGCAATCGCCGGGTCGATGTGCATGTCCATGGATTGATCGATGAAAGGGGGTGTGGCTGGGCCAGCGCGATCAGCGCTCGAGCAAGGAGAACTTGCCGGGTTTGCCGTTCCATTCCTCGCCGTCGGGCGGAGCTGGCTTGCGCTTGGTGATGCTGGGCCATTTGCGCGCCAGCTCGGCGTTCAGGGCGATGAAGGCTTGCTGGTCGCCGGGCACGTCTTCCTCGGCGAAGATGGCATTGGCCGGGCACTCGGGCACGCACACGGCACAGTCGATGCATTCGTCGGGGTCGATGGTCAGAAAATTTGGACCTTCGCGGAAGCAATCAACCGGGCACACGTCCACGCAGTCGGTGAACTTGCACTTGATGCAGTTTTCAGTCACGACGAAAGTCATCGTTCAGCCTGTTGCTTGGTGTTGAGGAAGCGGTCTATTTTATCGGGCCGACTTGCCCCCGCAGCTTGTGGCAAATCAAGCCCGCTTCCAGCGCGACCAAAGGCGGGCGGGTGCCAGCAACCCACATCCAGTTTGGGGAATTGCCGGGTTTGCCCGGCGGTGTACATTTCGATGCACAAACGCTGCCTCAAGAACCTCTCGGTGTTGCTGCGGCGCCCACAAAACCAAGATTCAGGAGACGAGCATGAATGGAATGATGCAGGCGCACGGCTTGAGCATCTCGGATTTGATCGAGTTCGCGGCGCGCTATCACGGCGATACCGAAATCGTGTCGCGCCGGGTCGAAGGCGATCTGCACCGCACAAACTATGCCGAGATTCGTGGCCGCTCCAAGCGCGTGGCTCGCGCCCTGGACACGATGGGCCTGGCGGCTGGCGATCGCGTGGGCACCCTGGCGTGGAACGGCTATCGGCACTTCGAGCTGTATTACGGCGTGTCGGGCAGCGGGCGGGTGCTGCACACGCTCAACCCCCGCCTGCACCCGGACCAGATCGCCTGGATCATCAACCATGCCGACGATCGGGTGCTGTGTTTCGACATGAGTTTTGCCACCATCGTCCAGGCCGTCGCTTCGCGTTGTCCGCGCGTCAGGCATTGGGTGGCGCTGTGCGATGCAGCCCGCATTCCTGCTGAACTGCAGCAGGCCGTACCCAATCTGCGCAGTTACGAAACCCTGCTGGCGGGGCTGAGCGACGACTACGCCTGGCCGGAACTGGACGAAAACGCGGCCTCGTCCATGTGCTACACCAGCGGCACCACGGACAACCCCAAGGGCGTGCTCTACAGCCATCGCTCCACCGTGCTGCATGCCTACGCGATTGCCCTGCCCGACGCCATCAACCTCTCCGCCCGCGACGCCGTGCTTCCGGTGGTACCCATGTTCCATGTGAACGCCTGGGGCATTCCCTATGCCGCCGCACTGGTGGGCTGCAAGCTGGTGTTTCCCGGCCCTTCGCTCGATGGCGCATCGCTGTTCTCGCTGATGGATGCCGAGGGCGTGACCTTCGCCGCCGGCGTGCCGACCATCTGGCTGGGGCTGCTGAACCAGATGCAGCAGCAGGCGCGCAAGCCAGCGGCGCTGCAGCGTGTGCTCATCGGCGGTTCCGCGGCGCCTGCGTCGATGATCGCGGCATTCCAGGACGGATACGGCATCGAAGTGCGCCACGCCTGGGGCATGACGGAGATGAGCCCGGTCGGCACGGTCTGCACGCTGAAAAACAAGCACCTGGATCTTCCCGCCGCGCAACGCATGGCGGTGCAGACCACACAGGGACGGCCGGTTTTCGGGGTGGAACTGCGGGTGGTGGATGGAGACGGCAAGGATCTACCCTGCGATGGCAAGTCGGTGGGCGAACTGCTGGTGAAAGGACCGTGGATCGTGCAGGACTACTACCAGTCCGGCAAACCCAGCCCCCTGCGCGACGGCTGGTTTCCAACGGGGGACGTGGTCGCCATCGACCCGGACGGCTATGTGCGCATCGTGGATCGCAGCAAGGACGTGATCAAGTCCGGTGGCGAGTGGATCAGCTCGATCGACATCGAGAACATCGCCATGGCACATCCCGCCGTGGCGATGGCGGCTTGCGTCGCCATGCCCGACGCCAAGTGGGATGAGCGCCCGCTCCTGGTCGTGGTGAAAAGGCCAGAGGCTTCAGTGGCTCAGGAGGAGTTGCTCGCTTTCTATGAAGGCAAGGTGGCCAAGTGGTGGATTCCCGACGGCGTGCGTTTCGTCGACGCCATTCCCCTGGGAGCCACCGGCAAGATTCTCAAGAACAAACTGCGCGAACAACTCCAGGCCGCCACGGTCTGATGCGCATCGGCCACACACCGCCCGTGGCCGAAACGCTCAGGGTCTGAAGCGCACACCGCACCGCCTCCGGCGCGCTCAGCTCGTGCCGGCCGCCGGTGCATGCGCGCGGGCTGATTGGCTGGCACGCTGCCAAGACTCATGGCCGAGCATGCCGGCAATCATCGTCAGAAAAAACACCCCTTCCTGCCAAGTGAAGGCGCCCAGCGAGGCGAGAGACGGTCCTGGGCATAGCCCGTCCAAACCCCAGCCCACGCCAAAAATGGCGCTGCCGAGAAGCAGCTTGCCGGTGATGCCGAAGCGCGGCGGGAAGGCAATGGTGTCGCCCAGAAGTGCCTTTTCGCGGCGCGAGGCCAGTTGCATCATCGGCAGCGCGACCACCACGGCGCTGATCATGACCAGCATCAGGCTGGGATCCCACGGGCCGGCGATGTTGAGAAAGCCCAGCACCTTGACCGGATCGGTCATGCCGGAGATCAACAGGCCAAAGCCGAAGGCCAGACCGCAGACGAAGGCAAAGATTTTCATCACGTACTCCCGTGGGGTTTAGATCCGATGGCCCAGCACCGCCGTGGCGATGCCAAAGCTCATGAACACGGCCACTGCTGCGGCTGAACGCACCGACAAGCGCGACAGCCCGCAAACGCCATGACCACTGGCGCAACCCGAGCCCATGCGGGTGCCGAAGCCAACAAGCAACCCGGCAATGGCGATGACAGGCCAGGATTCGCCGAAGCTTGCGCCCGGCACCGGCACGAACAGCGCCCAGATGAACGATGCGGCGACGATGCCCGCAAGAAACGTCACGCGCCAACCATCGGGTCGGGTGCGTGTGGCGAGGTCGTTCAAGGTGCTGCCCAGGATGCCGCTGATGCCGGCAATCTTGCCGGCGCCAAGGGCCAGGGCTCCGGCAGCCAAGCCGATGAGAGCGCCGCCGGCAATGGCGGTACCCGGCGTAAACGCAGCGGAATCGAGCTGGAACAGCATGGTTTGTCTCCTCGATTGAGTTGTGGATCAAGAATCCAGAAGATGTGGTTTGATCCATGTCAAACAACTTCCAGATATATGCCCCGTACAGTATCAGTTTCGATGCGCTGTTACTATCCTCAAAATATCCGGAGATACCCTCATGAGTACAGTTGCCGATCTTGCCAGGGCTCCCGAAATGATCGGAAACCCTGCTGTTCAGACTTGGTTCCACCAGCAGTCCAACACCGCCTGCCACTGCATCATCGACCCGGCGACGCGCCATTGCGCCCTGATCGACAGCGTGCTGGACTTTGATTACGCCGCCGGTCATACGCATACGGAATTTGCCGACGGCATCATCGCCTTCATCAAGACCGAAGGCTTGAAGCTCGACTGGCTGCTGGAAACCCATGCCCATGCCGACCACATCTCGGCAGCGCCCTATATCAAGAAGCAGTTGGGCGGGCGCACCGGCATCGGCGAGCACATCAAAGACGTGCAGAAAGTGTTCGGCGAGGTGTTCCACGACGACAGCATCCCGCGTGACGGCCGCCCTTTCGACAAGCTCTTCACGGATGGCGAAACTTTCGCCATCGGCCAGTTGCAGGTCCATGTCATGCACACGCCCGGCCACACACCCGCCTGCGTGACTTACCTGGCGGGCGAGGATGCCTTCGTCGGCGACACCTTGTTCATGCCGGACTACGGCACCGCCCGCTGCGATTTCCCCGGTGGCAACGCCCACACCCTCTATCACTCCGTGCGGCGTCTCTACGGCCTGCCACCCCAGACCAGACTTCATCTCTGCCACGACTACATGCCTGGCGGCCGTGCCGCCCAATGGGTGTGCACCGTGCAGGAGCAGCGCGACGGCAATGTGCAACTCAACGCCCGCACGACCGAAGACGAGTTCGTCGCCTTTCGCAAGCAGCGCGACGCAAAACTCGATATGCCAGCGCTGATCGTGCCCTCGGTGCAGGTCAATATTCGCGCCGGCGAAATGCCACCAGCCGAGACCAACGGCGTGAGCTATCTCAAAGTCCCCATCAACCTGCTGTAAGCAAGCGCGTGGCATCATCGGCTCAGGACGGATGGCCGTGAGCGAATGATGCAAGACCTCAAGCTCTGTGAACTGATTGGCTCCCTGAGCCATGCCCTCGACATGACCGAGGGCCAGCCCAAGGGGCATTGCGTGCGCTGCGCCTACATCGGCATGGCCGTGGCGCAGGACATGGGCTTGGGCTCTCGGCAGCGCTGGGAGCTGTATTACACCCTGCTGCTCAAGGATCTGGGATGCAGCAGCAACGCCGCGCGCATCTGCGAGCTCTACCTCACGGACGATCTGGAGTTCAAGCGCGACTTCAAACTGGTGGGCAGCTCGCTACCCCAGGTCGTGCGTTTCGTGCTGACCCACACCGGGCTCAAGTCGGGCCTTGCCGATCGCTTCCGCGCCACGCTGGACATCTTTCAGCATGGTGGCGATATTGCACTGGATTTGATCCAGACCCGCTGCCAGCGGGGCGCCGACATCGCCCGTCAACTGCGCTTCGGCGAAGCCGTGGCGCAAGGCGTGCATGCGCTGGACGAACATTGGGATGGCCGCGGCAAGCCCGAGCACCTGGCTGGCGAAGCCATCCCGCTGTATGCGCGCATCGCCTTGCTGGCCCAGGTGGTCGATGTCTTCCACACCACGGGCGGCCCGAGCGTGGCCCTGGCCGAGGCCCGCCTGCGTAGCGGCCAATGGCTGGACCCTGGCCTGGTTGCCGCTTTCGAGCGGGTGGCGGCGCGGGATGATTTTTGGACCACGCTGGGCAGCGCCGAACTTCCAGCGCTGGTCTACGCTCTGGAGCCGGCGCGTCATAGCGTGCCGCTGGACGATGATTACCTGGACGAAATCGCCGAGGCTTTCGGCCAGATCATCGACGCCAAAAGTCATTTCACCGCGGGCCACAGCGCACGGGTGGCGCTCTACACCGATTTGATGGCCGAGCAACTTCACCTGACGCCCGGACGCCGCCGCTGGCTGCGCCGAGGTGCGCTGCTGCACGATATGGGCAAGCTCGGCGTGAGCAACGCCGTGCTCGACAAACCTGGCAAGCTCGACGCTGCCGAGTGGAAAGCCATGCGCATGCACGCCACTTATACCGAGCAGATTCTGAGCGGCATCGCGCCCTTCGCCGAGTTGGCGCAAGTGGCTGGTGCACATCACGAAAAGCTCGACGGCACGGGCTACCCACGCGGTCTTTCGGCAGAGGCGATTTCGATGGAGACTCGCATCATCACGACCGCCGACATTTTCGACGCCATCTCGGCCGACCGTCCCTATCGCGCCGCGGTGCCAGTGGATCAGACCCTGGCGATGATGGACAAGATCGTCGGTACCGCCCTGGATGCGCGCTGCATGCACGCCTTGCGGCAGGCCGTGCGGCGGACCGAGGCGGGTTTCACTCCTGCGCCAGGACTTGGGGCCGAGCCCAATGGCCTGGTGTCTGCCGCTGCTTGAACCGCTGATGCAATCGGCTTGAAGCCGGCAGGGGCTAGACTGCGCGCTTTTTGCCGCATGGCTTCTTCCATGACCACTTCTTCGAACTCAGAGGGCGGCGCCGCGCAACAGGCGCTGATTCTGGCCCAGCTCGCGGCCGAGATGCAATTGCGCCCGGCGCAGATTGCGGCTGCGGTGGAACTGCTCGACGTTGGCGCCACCGTCCCCTTCATCGCCCGCTACCGCAAGGAAGCCACCGGGGGCATGAGCGACGAGCATCTGCGCAATCTGGAAGTCCGCCTGGGCTATCTGCGCGAACTGGAGCAGCGCCGCGCGGCCATCCTCAAGTCCATCAACGCGCAGGGCAAACTCACGCCCGAGTTGCAGGCCGCCATTGCTGCTGCCACGCAGAAGCAGGAACTTGAAGACCTCTATCTGCCCTACAAGCCGCGCGTGACGACCCGTGCGCAAAAGGCGCGCAACGCCGGGCTGGAGCCGCTGGCCGATGCGCTGTTCGCCAACCCCGCGCTCGACCCGCTGGCCGAGGCCACGGCGTTCGTGCGCGCCGAGAAGGACGGCTCCGACTTCAGCACGCCGCAAGCCTGCCTGGACGGGGCGCGCGACATCCTGGTGGAGCGCTGGGCCGAGGACTCGACCCTGGTGGGTCCATTGCGCGAATGGCTGTGGAGCTGCGGCATGCTGCGCGCGCAACTGCGCGAGGGCAAGGCCGAGGAAGGCGCCAATTTCCGTGACTATTTCGATTACGCCGAAGCCATTGCCCGCGTGCCCTCGCACCGCGCGCTGGCGGTGTTTCGCGGTCGCAGCCAAGAGGTGTTGGATGCGAGCTTGCAACTGCCACAAGACGGCACGACTGGCGCTGGCGCGGCTAGCAGTGCCAGCGGCCTGAATGCAGCGCAGCAGCGCATCGCCGCGCATATCGGCTGGTCCCACCGTGCCCGTGCGGCTGACGACTGGCTGCAGCGCTGCGTGCAATGGGCCTGGCGCGTGAAGCTTTCGCTCTCGCTCGAACGCGAGCTGTTCACTAGGCTGCGCGAGCAGGCTGAAAGCGAGGCCATCGCCGTGTTCGGCGCCAATCTGGGCGCCTTGCTGCTGGCCGCTCCCGCCGGCCCCAAGACCGTGATGGGCCTGGACCCGGGCATTCGCACCGGCGTGAAAGTGGCCGTGACCGACCCCACCGGCAAGGTGCTGGACACCGCGACCATCTACCCCCACGAGCCGCGGCGCGATTGGGACGGCAGCCTGCACACCCTGGCCGCGCTATGCCGCCGGCACGGCGTGCAGATCGTCTCCATCGGCAACGGCACCGCCAGCCGTGAAACCGCCAGGCTGGCGAGCGAGCTGGCCCAACGCCATCCGGAATTCACGCTGACGCAGGTGGTGGTGAGCGAAGCCGGCGCTTCGGTGTATTCCGCAAGCGCCCTGGCCAGCGCGGAACTGCCCGATCTGGACGTGAGCCTGCGCGGCGCGGTCTCCATCGCCCGCCGTGTGCAAGACCCGCTGGCAGAGCTGGTGAAGATCGACCCCAAGAGCATCGGCGTCGGCCAGTACCAGCATGACGTCGACCAGACCCAGCTCGCACGTCGGCTGGATGCGGTGGTGGAGGACTGTGTGAACCGCGTTGGCGTGGATGTGAACACGGCATCCGTGCCGCTGCTGGCGCGCGTGGCGGGCTTGAACGCGCGCATTGCCGATCACATCGTGCGCCAGCGCGACACGGCCGGCGCTTTTCGCAGCCGCAAGAACCTGCTGGATGTGCCCGGCCTGGGTGCCAAGACCTTCGAGCAGGCAGCCGGCTTTCTGCGCATCATGGATGGCGACAACCCGCTCGACCGCTCCGCCGTGCATCCTGAAAGCTACCCGCTGGTCGAACGCATTCTTGCCGCTGCCGGCCAGCCCATTCAGGTGCTGATGGGCAATGCGCAGGCCTTGCAAGCCATCCGCGCCGAAGCCTTGGTGGACGACCGCTTTGGCCTCTACACCGTGCGCGACGTGCTGGCTGAACTCGACAAGCCCGGCCGCGATCCGCGCCCCGCCTTCCGCGTGGCGCGGCTGCAAGAAGATGTGCAAAGCATCAAGGACTTGCAGCCTGGCATGCGCCTGGAGGGCACGGTGAGCAATGTCGCCGCTTTCGGCGCCTTCGTCGATCTGGGCGTGCATTGCGATGGCCTGGTGCATGTGTCGCAACTGGCCGACCGCTTCGTGAAAGACGCCGCCGAGGTGGTGAAGGTCGGCGACATTGTCACGGTCACGGTGCTGGAGGTGGATGTGCAGCGGCAACGCATTGCTTTGAGCATGCGCACCCAGAAGCCCGGTGAGGCCGCCGCAGGCAAGCGCGGCGACGGTGCGGCGCGTCAGCCGCCGGGGCAGGGCGGCAGAGCGCGGCCGGCGGCAGCGCCGGCACCAGCCCAATCAGCCATGGCGGCGGCCTTTTCGCGCTTGGGCAAGGACCGGTAGCTGGCATCGATAGCTGGCACCGATCGCTGGCCGATGGGCGCCTTGCCACGCTGCGCTGCGGCCCATCTCCTCGCCGAACTCAATGCTCCTGTGGAACCAGCAACTCGGTCAGGCCTTCGCGGTTGGTGATGCGCACCTGTCGCTGCGCAACGTGAACCAGCCCGGCTTGGTGGAAGCGCGACATCAGACGGCTGATGGTTTCCAGTTTGAGCCCGAGGTAGCTGCCGATTTCCTCACGGCTCATGCGCAACACGAATTCTTCGGGTGAGAGGCCGCGCGACTTGTAGCGTTCCGACAGATCGAGCAGGAAGCGCGCCAGACGCTCGTCGGCCTGCATGCTGCCGAGCACGAATTGGTCTTGCTGCGCCCGCGCCAGCCGGTTGCCGATGAGGCAATGGATCTGGTGCTGCAAGGTGGGCAGTTCGCGGGCATTGTTTTCCAGGATGCGGACGTCGATTTCGCAAGCCTCGCCATCCTCCAGCGCGATCACATCGGTCATGTAGATGCGCGCGGAAAAACCCTCCAGGCCCATCAGTTCGCCGGGGACGTGGAAACCCACGATCTGCTGCCGCCCGTCGGGGCTGCTGATCATCGATTTGAACGATCCCGCATGCACCGAAAACACCTTGTCCATCGGTTGTCCGGACTCGAACAGCCGCTCTCCCTTGGTCAGCCTGATGGTGGTTTGCATGATGTCGCGCATGCGCACGAGCTCGTCTTGTGGCAGCGAGATCGGCAGGCAGAACCGACTCTGAAAACACACATCGCAGGGATGGGGCTTGTCCATGCGATGCATGGGGGCGGTGGGAATGGCTTTCATGGCGCGGCAGAGGTCGGAGCGGATTGGGCAACTATCGCACATCTTGCATGGGTTCGGGCATTCTTTCGACTCGATCGCTCAAGGGTCCCGCCGGCGCCGTGCGTTGCGCCGGCATGTGCTGGGCAACGCCGCGCTCGCCGCCAACGGCCTATGGCTGCCGCCAACCCCGAACCCTGGCCTGGGACGGATTGCGGCCCGGCGCGTCAATCGATGTCGAACACCTGCAAGTTGTAGTGTCCGGTTTGCTGCTCGGCAAAAAAGCGCCTGAGGGTTTCGCCCACGGTGCGAAACGCCAGTTGCTCCCATGGCACTTCGCTCGGGCTGAACAGCCGCGCTTCCAGGGTTTCCGGCCCTGGTGACCATGTGGGTTGCAACATGCGCGCGCGGTACAGCAGGTAGACCTGGCTCACCGGCTTGACGTTGACCACGCAGTACAGGCCGTCGAGTTCGACGTCGACGCCGGCCTCTTCCTGGGTTTCACGCAGGGCGCCTTGTTCGGTGGTTTCGTGCAGCTCCATGAACCCGGCCGGCAGGGTCCAGAGGCCGTGGCGCGGCTCGATGGCACGCTTGCACAGCAGCACGCGGCCTTCCCACACCGGCACCGTCCCCACGATATTGCGCGGGTTTTCGTATTGCACATGACCGCAAGCAGGGCAGACCGCACGCAGATGCGTGTCGCCTTCGGGAACCCGGTGCTCGACGGGCGCACCGCAATGGTTGCAATGTTGGATCGGGCGTGGGCGCATGGCCCCATTGTTGCAGGGCCTTCGGGGCAGGGCAGCGCTGCGGGCTTTTCAGTCCCCGGCACCATGTTCCGCGCAGTTTTGAAACAATGCTCAGATTACGCGCCGAACGCGCTGCGACCATTCCATGCCCATCATCTCCATCCCCACAAGCGGTCTCGAACTCCAGGCCGACGCCGACGACAACCTGCTGAAGGTGCTGCGCCGCTACAAGGTGCCCATCCACTATTCCTGCAAACAGGGAGAGTGCGGCAGCTGCAAATGCGTTCTTGAGCAGGGCGAGGTGGACTTGCACGGTTACAAGGACACCGCCTTGCCGCTGGCGCAGCGCGAGCAGGGCTTGATCCTGGCCTGCTGCAGCCGGCTCAAGGGCGACGTGCAACTGCGCCTGATCGACAGCGACGACTACATCGTCCACCCCGAGCGCCATCTCGTCGCCGAGGTCATCGGTCTGCGCGAGCTGGCGCCCGAAGTTTTCGGCCTGCGCCTGAAAATCCGCTACGTCGACCGCGATGGCGAGCCCTTCCTCTTCTCCGCCGGTCAATACGCCCAGCTCGGTGTGCAAACCGACCCCGACACTCTGGTCGCGCGCGACTTTTCCATGGCCAGCACCCCGGTGGACGCGGAATACGACGACGAACTTGAATTTCACATCCGCCGTACCGCCACCGGCGCCTTCAGCGGCCTGCTCGGGCGCAGCATCCGGTTGGGCAGCCTGATTGCTGTCGACGGGCCCATGGGTTCCAGCCATTTCCGCCCACGGCACGAAGGCCCGCTCTACGCCGTGTCGGCAGGCACCGGCTTCGCGCCCATGCTCAGCGTCGTGAAAACGGCGCTCAATAACGGCAAGCTCGAGCCCGTGGTGTTCTATGCCGGGTTCAAGACGCCGGCCGAGGTCTACGGCCGTGAGGATCTCGCCCAACTCCAGCATGAATTCAACAACTTCCGATCCCACGTCGTGGTGGAGCAGGACGCTGGCGCGAGCGACCGCACCGGCCGCGTCGGCGATGTGCTGCTGGACGATGTGGCCGACTTCGCCGGCGCCAAGGTCTATCTCGCGGGTTCGCCCGGCATGGTCGAAGCGGTGAGCGCCTGTCTGCTGGAACGCGGCCTGCCAGCCGGAGATGTGCATGCTGACGCCTTCTATGCGCCCAAGCCCGGACTGGCCGAGGCTGCGCCTGCCGCGCAAGCCGCCTTGAGCGCAGCCGAAGCGAATGGCCTGCTTTCCTTGCCATCACCACTGCGGTCCGAGGTCTGAATGCGCACGCTCTACAGCTACTTTCGCTCCTCCGCGGCATTCCGCGTGCGCATCGCCCTGAACCTCAAGGGCCTGCCCTACGCCATCGTTCCGGTGCATCTGGCGCATGGCGAGCAACGCCTGCCGGAGCATTTGCGGCGTTCGCCGCAAGGGCTCATCCCGGTGCTGGAGGACGACGGCCTCAGCCTCACGCAGTCGCTGGCCATCCTGGAGTATCTCGAAGAGCAGCACCCCAATCCGCCGCTGCTGCCAGCCGACGCAGCGGGTCGGGCGCGGGTGCGCGCCCTGGCCCTGGCGATTGCCTGCGACATTCACCCGCTGAACAATCTGCGGGTGCTGAACCGCCTGCAAAGCCAATTCGGCGCCGACGAGGCGGCGCGCCAGCGCTGGTACCAGCATTGGGTGAACACCGGCCTTGCAGCCTGGCAGGAGCAATGGCGCCGCTGGCCCGGCCCACCCGGCCCCTACGTGCATGGACAAGCGCCGGGCCTGGCCGACTGCTGCCTGATTCCGCAGATCTGCAACGCACAGCGCTTCAAATGCGATCTGCAAGCCGTTCCCGACCTCATGCGCTTGTTCGACGCCTGCATGCAGTTGCCGGCATTCGTCAATGCACATCCGGCACAACAAGCAGACGCGACCTGAATGCAGGTGGCACTGGCCTGACGGACTGGGCTAAAATAGATCGCACGTCGCGCCGCAGCAGTTTTCCAGGGTTCACGCAACCCGCTTGCCGAAGTCCCATTCCGGCAACCCACCATCGGCGCACGATTCCTGACACGCATGAATATTGCACTGGCCAAGCGGGTCGTCGAGACCGCGCTGATGTGTGCCACCCAACCTTTGAGCCTTGAGCGTCTGCGCAGCCTGTTCGACGAACAGGTCGGCGCCGACACCCTGCGCTTGCTGCTCGACGACTTGCGCCACGACTGGCGCGAGCGCGGCGTGGAGCTGCGCGCCGTGGCTGGCGGCTGGCGCATGCAAAGCCGTGAGGACATGCAGCCTTATCTGCAGCGACTCAACCCCGAAAAGCCGCCGCGCTACTCCCGCGCGGTGCAGGAAACGCTGGCCATCATCGTCCACCGGCAACCCGTGACGCGCGGCGATATCGAGGACATTCGCGGCGTGGCGGTCAATGCGCAGATCCTGCGCCAGCTGGAAGATCGTGGCTGGATCGAGGCCATCGGCCATCGCGAAGGGCCCGGGCGGCCGGTGCTGTTCGCCACCACACGCCAGTTTCTCGACGATCTCGGCCTGGCCACGATTGGCGAACTTCCCGCGATGCAAGCCGAGGTCGCCAGCGCCGACCCGCAGCAAATCGATCTGCTGCCCTTGGGCGGCGAGATTGAAGGCACGTTCGAGCCTTCGTCCGTCAGTCAAGCAGCGGCAGGCGACGGCGTCGAAGCTGCCGAATCTTCCCCCGCCGCCACTGCAGACGCTGCCGCCAGCGCCGCCGCATGGCTCCCATCCCCCACATTCCCAGTTCCATCCGAATCGGCGGCTTCCGACAGCATTGCCGCATCCGATCCCCTGCCAGCCGCCTGAACAGGCCTGACCCGTACCCCACACCACCGACTCCATGCAACACGACGAATCCATCCCCGACGCTGACGCCAGCTCCAACCCTGCCACCCCGGTGGTTGCCGAACCAGCCCCGCAGCGCCCGGCGCGGCGGCGCAAGGTCGTGGCAGCCGAAGCAGCAGTCCCGGAGCACGATGAAGGTGAAAGCACGCAGTCAGCCCGCTCCGAGCCGCACTCGATCGCGTCGCCGGGCAACGCGGCGCCCAGCGTCGATCCGGTTGCCGCTGAAAGGTCTGCCGAAGGCACGAGCCCGCAAGCCGGGCAGACCGCAGGCGATGACATGACGCCGCGCGATGCGCCTCGGCGCCGCAAGCGCAAAGCCCCCGGGCCCAGCCTGGCAGAGACCGAAACCGAAACCCAGCCAACCGGAGCTGTCGTGCCGGAGGCGCAGCAAACCGCGCCGGCTGAAGCGCAACACGATGCTGACGGCAACCAGGCACAGCCTGAGCGTTCCGCGCGTGCCGATCGCCCGAACCGGCCCGATCGTCCGCGTCAAAACCAGAACCAGCGCAAGAAGAAGCACAACTCGCCGCTGCGCGGCCCGGCCAAAAACGTCCCCGCGGTGCGCATCGAGGAAGTCATTTCCGGCGATTTCGACCGTGCCGTCGAAATCGCCGAAGCCGCCGAGCCCGGTGCCCGCCGTGTGCTGCCACCATCACCCGAAGCGCCGAAACTGCACAAGGTCCTGGCCCAGGCCGGGGTGGGGTCGCGCCGCGAAATGGAACAACTCATCGTCGATGGCCTGGTGTCCGTCAACGGCGAGCCGGCGCATCTGGGCCAGCGCATTCAGCCTGGCGACCAGATCCGCGTCAATGGCAAGCCGCTCAAATTCCGCATCAGCCCGCCACCAGCGCGGGTGCTGGTCTATCACAAGCCAGTGGGCGAGGTCGTGACCTTCAAGGATCCGGAAGGCCGTCCCACGGTGTTCCGCAACCTGCCGCGGGTGCAGAACGCAAAGTGGACGGCGATCGGCCGGCTCGACATCAACACCGAAGGTCTGCTGCTGTTCACCACCTCGGGCGAACTGGCCAACAAGCTCATGCACCCCAGCCAGGGCGTCGAGCGCGAGTACGCGGTGCGTGTGCTGGGGCAGGTGGATGACCCGGCACGCCAGAAATTGCTGGGGGGTGTGGACCTGAGCGACGGTCCCGCACGCTTCATGAGCCTGGAAGAAGCCGGTGGCGAGGGCGCCAATCGCTGGTATCGGGTCATCATCGCCGAAGGGCGCAACCGCGAAGTGCGCCGCCTGTTCGAGGCCGTGGGCCTCACGGTCAGCCGCCTGATTCGCGTGCGCTATGGCTCCATCGCCTTGCCCGCCGGTTTGCGCCGCGGCGATTTCGCGGAAATCGAGCGCGAAGACGTCAAGGCCATGATGAACCATTCCGGCACGGTTCAGGGTTTCGATGACCGGTCCAAGGGCCAGAAGCCGGGCGCCAATGGCGTCAATGGCCAGTCCCAGCGCAAGCCTGGTGGACGCCATGACAAGCGGCAGGAATCGCGTGGCCAAGCCGGACGCAACGATGGCCGCAATCAAGATCGGCCGGAAGGACCCCCCGTTGGCCGTGGCAATGCTGAGCGTGGCGGCCCGAGCGGCGAACGCGAGCCGGGCCCCAACAGCTACGCCATGAGCGCGGTGGATGCGCTCTTCGGCCGGGCCACCCGCGAAGCACGTCGCGCGGCTCCGCGTCATGAGCACGACGACCGACAGCTTCCTGAACGCGAGCCGGGACCCAACAGCTATGCCATGAGCGCTGTCGATGCCTTGTTCGGCAAAGGTGCCGGCGGGCATGGTGGCAACAACAAGCCACGTTCGGCCCGTGGTGGCAAGAAAGGTGGTTCCGGCGGCCAGCCTGACCCGATGCGTTCAGCCCTGGGGCAAGGGTTCGGCCAGGGTCCGCGTGCGGGTCCGGGGCAGGGCGGCAAACGACGCAACTTCCCGCGTTGAAATTGCCCAGGACATTCGCCAGAGGACTCCTCCCCGCGAGTGTGCAGGCCAAGCTTGGGGTGGCCCTGGCGTGGCCCGGCAATGGCCGGCGATGCGCTGAATTCAGGGTTGGGAGGTTCATCATTCGCCATGAGTGACCGTCTTACAATTCATTTTTAATCGCTTGATTTCTGGAGAAAAAACCTTATGGAGCGCACGCTCTCAATCATCAAGCCCGACGCTGTCGCCAAGAACTGCATCGGCAAGATCATCGACCGCTTCGAGACTGCCGGCCTCAAGGTCGCCGCCGTTCGCATGATGCATCTTTCCCGCGCCGAGGCCGAAGGCTTTTACGCCGTGCACAAGGATCGTCCTTTCTTCAAGGATCTGGTCGATTTCATGGTTTCCGGCCCCGTGCTGGTGCAGGTGCTGGAAGGCAGCAATGCCGTTGCCAAGAACCGTGAGCTGATGGGTGCGACCGACCCGAAGAAGGCTGCCCCTGGCACCATTCGCGCCGATTTCGCCGACAGCATCGACGCCAATGCCGTGCATGGTTCGGACAGTGCGGAGAACGCGGCAACCGAAATCGCCTTTTTCTTTCCGTCGAACTGGGTGTTCACTCGCTGATTCCCGCTGCGCGGCCATGTCCACCACCAACCTGCTTCAGTTCGACCGTGCCGGTCTGGTGGACTGGTTCGCCGCGCATGGCGAAAAACCCTTCCGCGCCCGCCAGGTGTTCCGCTGGATGCACCAGAAGGGCGTGGCCGAATTTGCCGGCATGAGCGATCTGGCCAAGCCTCTGCGGGCCTGGTTGCAGAGCGCAGCCCGGATCGAATCCCTGCCGGTGCTCACCGAGCAGCGCTCGCGTGACGGTACGGTGAAGTGGCTGTTCGACGTGGGTGCGGGCGATGCCGTGGAAACCGTGTTCATTCCCGAGGCGCAGCGCAACACCCTGTGTGTTTCGTCGCAAGCGGGATGCGCCATGGCCTGCCGCTTCTGTTCTACCGGAGCGCAGGGCTTCAGCCGCAACCTGACCACGGCCGAAATCCTGGCGCAGCTCTGGCGCGCCGAGTTCAGCATGCGCGAATCCCTCGGCCTGGCGGCCGGCGAGCGCGCCATCTCCAATGTGGTGATGATGGGCATGGGCGAGCCGCTGCAGAATTACAGCGCGCTCATCCCAGCGTTGCGGGCCATGCTCGATGACGACGGCTATGGTTTGTCGCGTCGCCGCGTGACCGTGTCCACCTCGGGCGTGGTGCCGATGATCGACCGGCTCGCGGCCGATTGTCCCGTCGCGCTCGCGGTTTCCCTGCACGCGCCGAACGACGCCTTGCGTGACGATCTCGTCCCGCTCAATCGCAAATACCCGCTGGCCGAGCTTCTGGGCGCCTGCGAGCGCTATCTGGCGCATGCCCCGCGCGACTTCATCACCTTCGAGTACTGCATGCTCGACCGTGTGAACGACGCTCCCGAACATGCCCGGCAGTTGGTCCGTCTGTTGCACAACCGCTTTCCGTGCAAGTTCAACCTCATCCCCTTCAATCCTTTCCCGCAGTCCGGCCTTGCAAGGTCGCCTGCCGGGCGCATTGCTGCGTTCGCGCAGATCCTGGTGGACGCGGGCTTCGTCACCACGGTGCGCAAGACGCGCGGCGACGACATCGATGCCGCCTGCGGTCAACTGGCTGGCGATGTGCAAGATCGCACCAGTCGCAAGCCGGCGCGTGCAAGCACGCCATCCGCGGTGCCGCCTCAGCCCGTCATCCCCATTCGGGTCGAGGCTGCAAGCCCGCCTGCCCGCTTGTCCAACCTGAACTGATGCCATGAACAAGCAAGTCCGATGGACCGAACGTGGTTGTTTCGCATCGCTGCCGCTCGCCATCCTGATGCTGAGTCTTGCCTTGTTGCAACTCGGCGGCTGCGCCAGCAATCCGGCCCAAAGCAACGGCTCGACGAGCGCGACGCCCAGCACGGGCAGCGCCGAGGCCGACAAGAACGCGCAAATCCGCCTGGAGTTGGCCGAAGGTTATTACCAGCGCGGTCAGGCCGAGGTGGCACTCTCCGAGGTGGGCAAAGCGCTGGACCAGGCTCCCGACTACGTGCCGGCTTACACCATGCAGGCGCTGATTCAAATGAGCCTGGGCCAGAACCCGCAGGCCGAACAGAGCTTCCGCAAGGCGCTGTCCATCGCGCCGAACAATGCCGATGCGCTGCATAACTATGGCTGGTTCCTGTGCACCAATCGACGTTATGCCGAGTCGTTCACCATGTTCCAGCGCGCCCTGGCAGTTCCCGGCTACCGTTACCCGGAACGCACCGATCTGGCCTACGGTGTTTGCCAGTACCGCGATGGTGATCTTGCCGGGGCCGAGAAAACGCTGCGTGCCGGCTTCGCGCTCGACCCAGCCAACCCCGCGCTGTCCACCAATCTGGCTTTGGTGCTTTACCGCCAGAACAAATTCAAGGATGCGCTGTTCTATATCCAGCGCGTCAACTCCGGCAAGTACGCCAGCGCGCAATCGCTCTGGGTGGGTGTTCTCATCGCGCGGCGCTCGGGCGATGCGCTGGATGCCAGCACCTGGACCACGCAACTGGAGCAGCGCTTTCCAGATTCGCGCGAGGCCATTGCCGTCCAGCAGGGCAGGTTTGACGACCCAAGCCTGCTTCCCCGCTGATTTCAGCCGATGACAAGCCCCAATTCACAGGCTGATGCGCAGCGCGCAGCGCGTGTCCAGGCGGGTGGCATGCTGCGCGCCGCACGTGAGGCCGCGGGTAAAAGCGCCAGCGAACTCGCAACCCAGCTCAAGGTGTCGTCCGACAAGATCCTGGCGCTCGAGGCTGGAGATTGGGAACGCCTGCCAGACGCGGCCTTCGCTCGCGGCCTGCTTCGCGCCGCGAGCAAGGCGCTGAAGGCCGACACCGAGGCCATCATGCAGGTGCTGCCGCCGCTGCCGCATGCCAAAACCATCGCGACCCGGCCAACAGCCACGAGTTCCGGCAAGCCCTTGCCCGCGGCTCCTGCAGGGGGGGGCCATGGTGCGCGCAAGCTCTGGTGGCTGGCGGTGGCGGGTCTTGTCATCGCTGCGCTGCTGGTGTTCTTCCTGCCCCATGCGGAGGATCTGGCGAAGTGGCTGCCTCAGGCCATGCCCGCAAAACCGGCTTCCGCTGTGTTGGCGCCAGCGAGTTCGTCGCCTGTTTTGCCTCCGGCGGCGGCATCGTCCATGGCGGGGATGCCGAGCGCCAACCCGTTGGCCACCGCTTCGGCATCGGCGGCAGCGGCTCCTGCCGCGCCCGATTCCAGTGCCGGCTCACGGCAATTCCCGCAGCCGGCCGCAGCATCCAGCAGCCCGGTGGCCGCAGCCGCCGGACCAGCACTCAGCATTCAGGCCGCCGCCGAGAGCTGGATTCAGGTGACCAGCAGCCAGGGCACCGTCTTGTTTTCGGGTCTTGTTGCTGCTGCAGGCCAGCAAAGCATCACTCTGTCCCAGCAAGATTTTCCGCTGCAACTCGTGGTGGGCAATGCAGCTCAAACCCAAGTGAGCCTCGACGGCAAGCCTGTCGATCTGGCCTCCAAGACCAACAACAACGTCGCCCGCTTGACCATCCCCAAACCCTGATGCAAAAGATCTTCATGCCAGAAGCGGTCTTGATTCCAGATGCCGTGCCGCAGCGGCGGGCGACGCGCCAGGCACTCGTGAGCTGGGGGGGAAACATCATTGCCATCGGCGGCGATGCGCCGGTGCGGGTGCAGTCCATGACCAACACCGACACGGTGGATGTCATTGGCACGGCCATTCAGGTGAAGGAATTGGCGCAAGCCGGGTCCGAGCTGGTGCGCATCACGGTCAACACCCCCGAGGCTGCCGCGGCTGTGCCGGTTATTCGGGAGCAGCTCGACCGCATGGGTGTGGATGTCCCCCTGATCGGTGACTTCCACTACAACGGCCATGTGCTGCTGACGCAATATCCGGATTGCGCGCAGGCTCTGTCCAAGTACCGCATCAACCCCGGCAACGTCGGCAAGGGTGACAAGAAAGACCGCCAGTTCTCCCAGATGATCGAGGTTGCCGCGCGCTGGAACAAACCGGTGCGCATTGGCGTGAACTGGGGCAGCCTGGACCAGGAACTGCTCGCCGACTTGATGGACACCAACGCGAAGCAGCCCCAGCCGCGTGACGCGCAACAGGTGATGTACGAAGCGCTGATTGCATCGGCCTTGCAGTCGGCCGAGCGCGCCGAGGAGCTGGGCCTTCCCGGCCACCAAATCCTGCTGTCGTGCAAAGTCTCGGGCGTGCGCGACCTCATCGCCGTGTACCGCGAGCTTTCGCGCCGCAGCGACTATGCCCTGCACCTCGGCCTGACCGAAGCCGGCATGGGCACCAAGGGCACCGTGGCATCGGCCGCGGCCCTGTCGGTCCTGCTGCAGGAAGGCATCGGCGACACCATTCGTGTCTCGCTCACCCCGGCGCCGGGCGAAGCGCGCACCCAGGAGGTGGTGGTCGCGCTGG
Organism: Thiomonas sp.; assembly: GCF_054608695.1. Classification (NCBI taxonomy): domain Bacteria; kingdom Pseudomonadati; phylum Pseudomonadota; class Betaproteobacteria; order Burkholderiales; genus Thiomonas; species Thiomonas sp. Next base: position 37,254 of record NZ_JBTRXV010000015.1, on the reverse strand, counting down.
AAATTCTCCAGGCTTTGGGCTTGCGCAGCTTCGTTCCCAGCGTCACGGCTTGTCCGGGGTGCGGGCGCACCACGAGCAGTGTGTTCCAGGAGTTGGCGCAAGACATCGACCGCCACCTGCGGGCGCAAATGCCGGTTTGGCGGGCGCAATATCCCGGCGTTGAAACCTTGCGCCTGGCGGTGATGGGCTGCATCGTCAACGGTCCGGGCGAAAGCCGCCATGCCGACATCGGCATCAGTCTGCCGGGAACGGGCGAACAGCCTTCCGCTCCAGTTTTCATCGACGGCGAAAAACGCTACACCCTGCGTGGCGGCGGCATCGCCGAACAATTTCTCGACATCGTCAACAGCTATATCCAACAGCGTTGGGGCTTAGACCGCCTCCAGGCGGCTGCTGTGCAGCCGCCGCCCCCCGAGGGGGATGAGGAAACTTCGGGCGGCCGTGCGTTTCCTCATCAGGCCCACGCGAATTAATCTCCGCATGAATGCAAAACTCAATGCCGTCAAAGGCATGAATGATCTGCTGCCGCCGCAATCGGCAGTCTGGGAATGGTTCGAGTCCCAGGTGCGCGAACTCATGCGCGCCTACGGCTATCGCAACATCCGCACCCCCATCGTCGAGCCCACGGCGCTGTTCGTGCGCGGCATCGGCGAAGTGACCGACATCGTCGAGAAAGAGATGTACAGCTTCACCGACGCGCTCAATGGCGAGCAACTCACCTTGCGCCCGGAGAACACCGCCGCCGTGGTGCGCGCCTGCATCGAACACAACCTGCTGTACGACGGCGGCAAGCGCCTTTGGTACACCGGGCCGATGTTCCGCCACGAGCGCCCGCAGCGCGGCCGCTACCGCCAGTTCCATCAGGTGGGTGCCGAAGCCCTGGGTTTCGCCGGGCCGGATGTGGATGCCGAGCTCATTTTGATGGCGCGCCGCCTGTGGCAGATGCTGGGTTTGAGCGACGTGCGCCTGGAACTCAACTGCCTGGGTCAGCCCGAGGAGCGTCAGCGCCACCGGCTCAAGCTCATCGCCTATTTCGAGCGACACCAGAATGAGCTGGATGAAGATGCGCGCCGCCGGCTGCACCGCAATCCGCTGCGTATTCTCGACACGAAGAATCCGCAGATGCAGGCGCTGGTGAATGCCGCGCCGCGCCTGATCGACGAACTCGGCGAGGCGTCGCTGGCGCACTTCGAGGGCGTGCAAGCCTTGCTGCTTGCCGCCGGGCAGGACTACACCGTCAACCCGCGTCTGGTGCGGGGGCTGGACTACTACAACCTCACGGTGTTCGAGTGGGTCACCGACCGCCTGGGCGCGCAGGGCACGGTGTGCGCCGGTGGGCGCTACGACGGATTGATCGAGCAGATCGGCGGCAAGCCGGCGCCAGCCTGCGGCTGGGCGCTGGGGGTTGAGCGGGTCCTCGATTTGCTGGAGCAGGGTGGCATGCAGACTCCCGCCCTGGAGCCGCACGCCTATATCGTTCTGGCGCACGCGCCTGCCCTGGCCGTCGCGATGCAAACCGCAGAACGTCTGCGTGCAGCGGGCTTGCATGTCGTGCTGCATGCTGGCAGTGGCGGCATGAAGTCACAAATGAAAAAAGCCGACGCCAGCGCTGCGCGCCATGCGCTCATCTTCGGCGAGGACGAGTTCGCCGCTGGTGCCGTGACGGTCAAGTCCTTGCGTCAAGGCCAGGGAGAAGCCGGCCAGCAACGACTCGTGTCGCTCCAGTCGCTGGAGGTTCTGATCGAACGGCTTGCCGCCTCTCCGCCGCCGGCCTTGGCCCCCTAGAATGACTGGCCGCACTGAACGCCACCATCCATGAGCTACAACCTCGAAGAACAAGACCAGATTGAAAGCCTGCGCGACTTTTGGAGCCGCTGGGGGACGCTGATTTCGTCTCTCGTGCTCGTCGTCGCCCTTGCCTGGGCCGGTTATGCCGGCTGGCAATGGTGGCAAGTCCGCCAAACCACCGAGGCATCCGCCCTGTTCGCCCAGATCAGCAAGGAGATTCAGGCTGGTGATTTGCAAAAAGCAGTTCCCGCTTGGACCGATTTGCAGAACAAATTTTCCACCAGTCCCTACGCCCAAATGGGTGGCCTGACCATGGCCAAGGCCTATGCCGATGCAGGCAAGACGGCAGACGCCGAAGCCTTGCTGCGTTGGACCTCCGAGCATGCCGAAAGCAAGTCCTACCGCGCCACGGCCCTACTTAATCTGTCAGCCCTGCAGGTCGATGCCAAGCAGCTGCAGGCAGCGCTTGCCACGGTGAAGCAGTCTCCCGCCCCGGCGTTCGACGCGCTCTTCGCCACCCGCCGCGGCGACATCGAAGCGCTGCTGGGCAAGCCCCAAGAAGCACGCAAGGCCTATGAGGATGCGATGCGGCTACTGCCACCGAATTCCAGCTACCGCCAACTGGTGCAAATCAAGCTGCAGAGCGTTGGGGGCCTGGCATCATGATGCGCACCTTGGCTGTTGTGCTTGCGGCAAGCTCCGCCTTGTTGCTTGCGTCCTGCGCCTCCGGGCCGAAGCTTCCCGACCCCACTCCGCTGACTCCGGTGGCGTCCATCCTGCAGGCGAAAACGGCCTGGAAAACGAGTATTGGTCCGGTTCCTGCCACGTTCTCGACCGCCGTTGCTGCCGGCAGCGTGGTCGTTGCCTCGAGCGACGGTACGGTGGAGCGCCTGGATGCCAACACCGGGCGCACCATCTGGCGCAGCAAAATTGCCGGCGGCATTACCGCCGGCACTGGCAGCGATGGCACGTTCACGGCAGTGGTCAATTCGCACAATCAGGTCGTGTCCCTCGGACCGCAAGGCCAGGTGCTGTGGCTGTACCAACTGCCCACGAGTGTGATCACCGCGCCGGCGGTGGTGGACGGAACCATTGCCGTGCAAGGCGCTGACCAGCGCCTATGGGCATTCAATGCAGCGAACGGGCAAAAGCTCTGGACCGCTGATTCACGCGCCCCCGCGCTGCTGTTGCAACAGGCTTCCGGCATCACCCCGCAGGCGGACAGCCTGCTGGTGGGCACGGCCTTGGGACGGATCGAATCCATCTCCGCTGCGACGGGCGCTGTTCAGTGGCAAGCCACGCTCGCGCGGCCGCGCGGCATCACCGAGGTCGAACGCGTGGTGGGCATCACTGGGGCGCCATCGGTCGCGGCGTCCATGGTCTGCGCCCGCGCCTACCAATCGGTCGTGGGTTGCGCCGATCTCGATACCGGACGCCTGCTCTGGGCCGACAAGGCCGACGGCGATACCGGGATCAGCCAGAACGGCGATCTGCTGTTGGCCACCCAGGGCGATGGCGTGGTGCAGGCTTACAGTGCCGTGGATGGCGCCAAGCGCTGGAGCAATGACCAACTCAAGTACCGCAAGCTGAGCGCACCGCTGCTGGTGGGCGTCACGGTTGCGGTTGGCGACTATCAGGGCTACATCACCTTTCTTTCAGCCAAGGATGGCAAGCTCATCGGGCGCGTCAGCACCGATGGGACGGCCATTCGCTCGCCGCTCGTCATCTCCGGCAACACCATCGTGGCCGTCACTTCGGATGGCGGTGTTTTTGGTTTCCTGCCGCAATGAGCATGACCCTGGCAACTGCCCCCACATGATCCCCGTCGTTGCCCTGGTGGGCCGCCCCAATGTGGGCAAGTCCACATTGTTCAATCGCATCACGCGTTCGCGCGACGCCATCGTCGCCAATATTCCCGGCCTCACGCGCGACCGTCATTACGCCAAGACGCAGTGGGAGGGCCAGTCCTTCCTCGTGGTCGATACGGGTGGCTTCGAGCCCGTGGTGGATGGCGGAATCGTGGCCGAGATGGCCAAGCAGACCAAGCAGGCCATCGCCGAATCGGATGTCGTGGTCTTTCTGACCGATGCCCGAACCGGGCTGGCTCCGCAGGATCAGCGCATTGCCGCCTATCTGCGCAAGACCGGCAAGTCGGTGTTGCTGGCAGTGAACAAGGCGGAAGGCCTGCCGCCGACGGCCATGGCCGAGTTTCATGAACTGGGGCTGGGCGAACCCTTGCCGGTCAGCGCGGCGCACGGCAGTGGCGTCGGCACACTGCTCGATGCCATTGGCGACCATCTTCGTCCCCCCGCGCCGCCGCGCGCCGAGGAAGATTCCGTCGTTGACGCCACGGATGCGCACGAGGCCGAATCCGTTTTGCCCGATGGCGTCACACCCGAGAGCCTTGCGTTCAGCCTTGAGCCGCGCGCCATCAAATTGGCGATCGTGGGCCGGCCCAATGTGGGCAAGTCCACCCTGATCAACGCCCTGGTGGGTGAGGAGCGCGTGATCGCCTTCGACCAGCCAGGCACCACCCGCGATGCGATCGAAGTGCCTTTCAGCCGCGACGGCGTGGAATACACCCTGATCGATACCGCAGGTCTGCGGCGCAAAGGCAAGGTGTTTGAGACCATCGAGAAATTCTCGGTGCTGAAAACGCTGCAGGCGATCGAGTCCGCCAACGTCGTCGTGCTCTTGCTCGATGCCAGCGAAGGCGTGTCCGATCAGGACGCGCATATTGCCGGCTTCGCCGTGGAGTCGGGCCGTGCGGTGGTGGTGGCGTCGAACAAGTGGGATATGGTTGACGACTACCAGCGGCACCAGTTCGACAACGCCCTCATCGAGCGCCTGCCCTTCCTGAGCTTCGCCCGCCAGCACGAGATTTCAGCCTTGTCGCGCAAGGGGCTGTCGGCGGTGCTCAAGTCGGTGAACGAGGCTTACAAGGCGGCATTCGCCAAGATGTCCACCCCCAAGCTCACGCGTGCCTTGCAGGAGGCGGTCGCCTTCCAGCAGCCACCGCGTGCCGGCACGGTCAGGCCCAAATTGCGCTATGCCCACCAGGGCGGCCAGAATCCCCCCGTCATCGTCATTCACGGCAATGCCCTGGACCGGGTGCCCAACAGCTACACGCGCTATCTGGAATCACGTTTTTCCAAGGCTTTCAAGCTCAGCGGCACCCCGCTGCGGGTGGAATATCGGTCCTCCCACAATCCCTACAAAACGGAGCGCTGGTAAGGCTGCAGACGGCCTTCTTGCCGGAAAGTCCCGATCATTTGACGAGCCCGCGATGACAAGGGTTTGTGCTATGTTCAACCAGCAATTCGCAGTTTTCGCATAACAATCCCAACCGGAGTTTTTCATGAGCAATAAAGGGCAGTTGCTACAAGACCCCTTTCTGAACCTGCTGCGCAAGGAGCATGTTCAGGTTTCGATTTATCTGGTCAACGGCATCAAGCTGCAAGGCCATATCGAATCGTTCGACCAATACGTGGTCCTGCTGCGCAATACCGTGACGCAGATGGTTTACAAGCATGCCATTTCCACCGTTGTGCCAGCCCGTCCCGTGAGTTTCAACGTCGGTGAGTCTGAGCCAGACGCGGCCTGAGGCTGCCCCCGGCGCAGTGCTCGTCGGGGTCGACACCGGGCAGCCACACCCCGATTCCACGCTTGGCGAGTTGCATGAACTGGCGCTCTCGGCGGGCCTCCTGCCGTCCGCCAGTCTGTGGAGCGCCCGGCGCCGCCTCGACCCTGCGCTGTATATCGGGTCCGGGAAGGTGGCCGAACTCAAGCAGCAGGTGCTGGACAGCCAGGCCTCTTGCGTGCTCTTCGACAATCCCTTGTCCCCGGTGCAGCAACGCAACCTCGAGCGTGAACTTGGCGTTTCCGTCTGGGACCGAACGGCGCTGATCCTGGAAATTTTCGCGCGCCGCGCGCGCAGCGGCGAAGGCAAATTGCAAGTTGAATTGGCGCGACTGCGTCATGCTGCAACCCGCCTGGTTCGTGGCTGGACGCACCTCGAGCGCCAGCAAGGCGGCATTGGCCTGCGCGGTGGTCCGGGTGAGAAGCAGATCGAACTCGACCGCCGCATGCTGGAAGACAAGATCAAGATCCTGCAGGTGCGGCTGCACAAGCTCGAACGCCAGCGATCCACCCAGCAGCGCGCCCGCGCCCGGGCCGGACAACTGCGCGTTTCCATCGTCGGCTACACCAATGCCGGCAAGAGCACCCTGTTCAATGCGCTCACGCATGCCCATGGCTATGTTGCCGACCAGTTGTTTGCCACGCTGGACACGACCACGCGCCGTGTTTTTCTCGCGCCCGGAAGTTTTGCGGTGGTATCCGACACCGTGGGTTTTATCCGCGATTTGCCGCACTCGCTGGTTGATGCTTTCAAGGCCACGCTGGATGAAACCGTGGAGGCCGATGTCTTGCTGCATGTGGTCGACTTATCGAATGAGCAGCGCGAGCAGCAGATCGAGCAAGTGAATAGCGTATTAGCGGAGATCGGCGCCAAGGACATCCCGCAGATCTTGATTTACAACAAAATCGACAAGCTTCAAGCCCCCGTTCCGTTTACAGATCGTTACGGGGCGCATGCTGGTTTTGGTGGTCGTGATAGCATCAAAAGCTTTGACGTCAGCGCCTTGACAGGCGCGGGACTCGATACGGTGCGGGCGTATCTGGCGGGCTTGGTCGCTCGCAGCGAAGCCGACACCAACCCCACCTTTCACGTTTGACATCCAACGCCTCCACCATGCAACTCAAGTGGCCCCGAGCGGCAGCCTCTGCCGCTTCTGCACCGCCCGAAGCCAGCCTGAATTTGAACGATCCCAACTGGGGGCGAGGCGGTTCGGACCAACAACCCCAAAGCCCCGATCCCAAGAACGGCAACGGTACGGGTCAAGGTGACAAGCGCCCGAGCCAGGACGGCAGGCGTCCGGGTCAAGGCGGTGGTCCGCCGGATCTCGACGAACTGTGGCTCGACTTCAATCGCAAGCTCAATGGCCTGTTTGGCCGCAAGGGCGGCGGCGGTGGTGGCTTCAAACCTCCGCGGCGGCCGGATTTCCAGGCCTCGCCCAAGATTGCTGGCATGGGGCTCATCATCCTGGTTGCCGTTCTGGTACTGGGTTGGCTCGGCTCCGGCTTTTTCATCGTGCAGGAAGGTCAGCAGGCCGTCGTCACGCGCTTCGGCAAGCTGGCTTACATCGAAGAGGCGGGTTTTCATTGGCGGTTGCCTTATCCCATCGAGTCCGAGGAAATCGTCAACGTTTCGCAAGTGCGCTCGGTCGAAATTGGCCGTGGTGGGGAAATTCGCACCACCGGCCTGCCGGCTTCGGCCATGTTGACGGAGGACGAGAACATCGTCGACATCCGCTTTGCCGTGCAGTACCGCATCAGCAATGTGGTGAACTACCTCTACAGCAACCGCAGCCCCGACGACGTGGTGACGCAAGCTGCCGAAACCGCAATCCGCGAAGTGGTCGGCAACAAGACCCTGGACTATGTGCTGTACGAGGGCCGTGCGGAAGTCGCCATCAAGGTGCAGGATTTGATCCAGTCCATTCTGGATCGCTACAAGACCGGCATTCTGGTGACCAACGTCACCCTGCAAAGCGTGCAACCGCCGGAGCAGGTGCAATCGGCCTTCAACGATGCCATCAAGGCCGGCCAGGACCGCGAGCGATTGAAGAACGAGGCCGAGGCCTACGCCAACGACGTGGTGCCGCGCGCCAAGGGCACCGCTTCGCGGCTGATCCAGGAGGCCGAGGGCTACAAGGCTCGGGTCGTGGCGGAAGCGCAGGGCGATACCTCGCGCTTCGACCTCATCTTGCAGCAGTACGAAAAAGCTCCGCAGGTGACGCGTGAGCGCATGTATCTGGAAACCATGCAGCAAATCTTGTCGAACGTGAGCAAGGTGATGGTGGAGTCGCGCGGCTCGAACAACCTGCTGTATCTGCCGCTCGACAAGCTCTTGCAACAAAGCGCAGCGCCACAGCCGGCGACGCCGACGCGCTCGGCAGCGGCAGGCCTGCCGCTGCCGAGTTTGCCAGCCTCCGCAGCCGCAGCCGCAGCCACCGACAGCGCAGCCGCATTGGTGAGTTCCAACCCCGTTGCCAACGCCTCAGACAGCAGTTCGCGCGACAGCCTGCGCGAGCGCAACTCCCGCTGAGGTCCAGCCATGAATCGAATCATTCTTGCCATCGTCGCCCTGGTCGTCGTCCTGGGCATCCTCGCGTCCTCCATGTTCGTCGTCGATCAGCGCCAATATGCCGCGGTCTTCGCACTGGGCGAAATCAAGCAGGTGATCAAGTCGCCCGGGCTGTACTTCAAGTGGCCTGCGCCATTGGAGAACGTGGTGTTTCTGGACAAGCGCGTGCTGACGCTGCAAAGCCCGGAAACCGACCGCTTCATCACCGCCGAGAAGAAGAACGTGGTGGTCGACTGGTATCTGAAATGGCGCATCGTCAACCCCACCGAATTCATTCGTAGTTACGGCGGCAATGAGCAGCGCGCCAACGATCGGCTCTACCAGATCGTGAAGGCAGCGCTGAACGAACAGATCACGCGTCGCACGGTGGGTCAGGTCCTGGCTTCCGAGCGCGACAAGATCATGACCGATGTGCAGAAGGTCATCACGCAATCTGTCAGCGGCACCGGCCTGCAGATCGTGGACATGCGCCTGACGCGGGTCGATTTCGTGGCTGACATCACGCAGTCCGTGTATCGCCGCATGGCCGCCGAGCGCAAGCGCGTGGCCAATGAGCTGCGTTCCACCGGCCAGGCCGAGGCCGAAAAAATTCGGGCTGAAGCCGACAAGCAGCGTGAGATCCTCGTTGCGGATGCCTACAGCCGCGCCCAGACCATCAAGGGCGAGGGTGACGCCAAGGCATCGGAGATCTACGCCAAGGCCTTTGGCCAGAACCCGCAGTTCGCCGAGTTCTATCGCAGCCTGGAGGCTTATCGCGCGAGCTTCAATAGCCGCAGCGACGTCGTCGTCCTCGATCCATCCTCCGATTTTTTCCGCTTCTTCCGCAATCCAAACGGCGACGCCTCAACGAAAGCAAGTCCAGCCAGACGTTGAACGCAGGCATGGCGCCGCTGCGCGCGGGGCCATGCCTGCAAGCCAGCCGCAGCGCCTTTGCCGACCCTGCAGATGAGCATCCCCGGTGCTGCACGACCGTTTGGTCTGCATGGCCCGCGACCTAGAATGTCGGTTTGATTTCAGCAAGCATCAACCTCCCATCGCTCATGACTGCCTGGCTCCTGCCCGAGCAATTTTCCGACGTGCTGCCGACCGAGGCGCGCGCGATTGAACAGCTGCGCCGCACTTTGTTGGATGCCGCGCGTGGCTATGGCTATGAGTTGGTCATTCCGCCGCTGGTCGAGTATGTGGATTCGCTGCTTTCCGGCACGGGCCAGGATCTCGATCTGCAGACCTTCAAGCTGGTCGACCAGATGTCCGGGCGCACGCTCGGACTGCGTGCCGACATGACGCCGCAAGCCACCCGCATCGACGCGCATCTGCTCAATCGTCGGGGCATCGTCCGCTTGTGCTACTGCGGCAGCGTTGTGCATACGCGGGCCCAAGGCGTGTTTGCCACGCGCGAGCCACTGCAGTTCGGCGCCGAGTTCTACGGTCATGCCGGGCTGGACGCCGATCTCGAGGTGCAGCAACTGGCCGTGCGCAGCCTGCAATTGGGCGGTGTGCAGCGCATGACCTTGACCTTGTCCGACGTTCGCATCGTTCGCGGCGTGCTTGCCGGCATGGTCGCGGGGCCGCAGCAACTGGGCGAGATCCTCGAGGCCCTGTCGCGCAAGGATCATGCGCGGCTGCTGGAGCTGACGCATGCCGCAGCGCCTGCACAACGCGATGCCATTCTGGCTTTGCCCGACTTGTTCGGCGATGCCGCAATCCTGCGGCAGGCCGCCAAGGCTTTGCCGGATCGCCCGCTGATTCGTGAGGCGCTGGCCGATCTGGCGCGCCTGGCCGCAACGCACGTGCACGCCGGGGTCGATGTGCAAATCGACCTGGCCGATCTGCGCGGCTACAACTACCACAGCGGGGTCATTTTCGGCCTGTATGCGCAGGGCCAGCCGGATGCCTTGGCCAGGGGGGGGCGCTATGACGAAATCGGCGCGACCTTTGGCCGTCCGCGGGCTGCCACCGGATTTTCGCTGGATTTGCGCGAGCTGGTGCGTCACGCGCAGGCGCAGGCGCCGACGCCGGCCATCAGGGCCGAATGGTCGCAACGCAGCGGCTACAGCCAGGCTGTCCACGATCTGCGGCAGCATGGGCACACCGTGATCGAGCTGCCTGAGGGCGCTGCGCTCGAAGGCAAACAATTCATGTTCGACCGCCAACTGACCTGCACCGATGGCCAGTGGCAGGTGCTTTCCTATTCCCCCGGTTGACACGCGTCCAACTGGTTCATTTCCATTTCCGTTGTAAGAGGTGTCGTGAGCACAGGACGTAATGTGGTCGTCGTGGGTAACCAATGGGGCGACGAGGGCAAGGGCAAAGTGGTCGATTGGCTGACCGAGCATGCTCATGGCGTGGTGCGCTTTCAGGGTGGGCACAACGCCGGCCATACCCTGGTCATCAACGGCCATAAAACCGCGCTGCAACTCATTCCTTCGGGCGTGATGCGCCCCGGTGTGGCCTGCTACATCGGCAACGGCGTGGTGGTCGATCCCAGCCATCTGCTGCTGGAAATCACGCGTCTGGAAGCCGCGGGCGTGGAGGTGCGTTCGCGCTTGCGCCTCAGTGAGTCCTGCCCGCTGGTGTTGCCCTCGCATGTGGCGCTCGACCTGGCGCGCGAAGCTCGCCGCGAAACACGTGGTATCGGCAAAATCGGCACCACCGGCAAGGGCATCGGCCCGGCCTATGAAGACAAGGTCGCGCGCCGCGCGGTGCGGGTGCAAGACCTCAAGCATCCCGCGCGCCTGGCCGAGAAACTGCGCGAAACCATGGAGTTGCACAACTTCATCCTGCGCGACTATCTGCAGACCGAGGCCGTGGCATTTGAGCCGACGTATCAGCGTCTGCTGGAACTGGCCGAAGTCATTCGCCCGATGATGGCCGACGTGGGCTATCTCGTGCACCAATGCCATGCGCGCCGCGAGCGCCTGCTGTTCGAAGGCGCACAGGGAACCCTGCTCGACATCGACCACGGCACCTATCCCTTCGTCACCTCCAGCAACTGCGTGGCCGGCAATGCCGCTGCGGGTTCTGGCGTTGGGCCGGCCTACCTCGGCTATGTGCTCGGCATCACCAAGGCCTACACCACGCGCGTGGGCAGCGGGCCGTTTCCGACCGAACTGCCGATCGACCATCCCGGCACCGTGGGCCACCATCTGCACACGGTCGGCCAGGAGCGCGGCACCGTGACCGGCAGGCCGCGTCGCTGCGGCTGGCTGGATGCCGCGGCGCTCAAGCGCGCCAACATCATCAACTCCACCACCGGCCAGTGCATCACCAAGCTGGACGTGCTGGACGGACTGGACGAAATCCTGATTGGCGTCGGCTACACCCTGGACGGCAAGGTGATCGACATCCTGCCGCTGGACGCCGACGACATCACCCGCTGCATCCCCATTTACGAGCGCTTCCCCGGCTGGAGTGAGACCACGGCTGGCGCCACGCATTGGGAGCAGCTGCCGCTGAATGCGCGGCGCTATCTCGATCGCATCGCCGAGCTCAGCGGCACGCCGGTCGACATGGTGTCCACCGGCCCGGATCGCGACCACACCATCGTGTTGCGCCACCCCTTCCAGGGCTGAGCCGCGCAGCCCGCTCTCCGTTCATCCACACCTACACTCCTATCCTCTCACCGGCCCTATCCATCATGCTCAGCGAAGACGGCAAGCACATGTATGTGTCCTGGGACGAATACCACGCCCTGATCGAAAAACTCGCGCTCAAGGTCTACAAGTCGGGCTGGGAATTCGATCAGATTCTGTGCCTCGCACGCGGCGGCGCCAGACCCGGCGACATCCTGTCGCGTGTGTTTGACAAACCCCTGGCCATCATGTCCACCAGTTCTTACCGAGAAGCTGCGGGCACCAAGCAGGGGCGTTTGGACATTGCCAACTACATCACGCTGCCGCGCGGCGAACTCGAAGGCCGTGTCTTGCTGGTGGATGACTTGGCCGACTCGGGTGAAACCCTCAAGGCCGTGGCCGATCGCCTCCTGCACAGCCCGCTGAAGATCAGCGAGATGCGCAGCGCCGTGATCTGGGTGAAGGGCATTTCAACGGTTCTGCCCGACTACTACGTCGACATGCTGCCTTCGAGCCCCTGGATTCATCAGCCGTTCGAGGAGTACGACACCTTGCGGCCATCCAAATTGGCCGAGCGCTGGAAGATCTGAAGCAACTGGCGAGACACGCCAGTTGTTGATGCCCCACGCATGCCTTGCAATGCGCTGTGGCACAAGAAAAAACCGCAATCACCGCGGTTTTCATTGACTTCCAGTGCGCCCGAGTTCGGCAGCTCGCGCCCGAAAATGGGCTCAATCGAGAGCGCTGGACATGGGGCGACCTGCAGCAAGGCGTGTGGCGCGTTTGTATCGAATGGCGACTCATTTTCCATTCATGCGACGAACACCCAGGACCTCTTGCCAGCAGAAGTCTCCCAGCGCCACAAGCACTTGACCGGCATCGAGCGCGGCTCCCGGGTGCTGAAGTCCGAGATTGAGATCGCCCCCGTCTTTCGCCGCCTGCCCGAGCACATCCTCGTCCATGCGCTGATCTGCTGCTCTGGCCCTGTACCGCGTCATGACGCCGAACTTGGCCGCCCTTCCGTGGGGGCACGTTTCGATCCTTGCTCAAGCAGTATCGTCGGCTTGGTCGGCTTGGAAGCGTGACTGTCGAACTCCTGGGCCGTGCCATCTGCCTGCACAGACGCGAGCACGCCGTCAAGTGACAAGCCCGCATGCGGAGCATGCGAGTCGTGAATGGCGCCGAGCCTGCAGGTAGGAGGCAAGATTGAACGTTGAATGCGGTATACGTAAAAAAATATGTCTTGTGTACGGTAGCGCACTGTTCTAACAACTTTTCTACCGTACTTTGTTCATGACGCCGGTCTAACAACTCAAAACGGGTTTCAAGTCGCATTATATGATCAATCAAGTATCGTCTAAACAACCAAAATGAATCCATCATGTCGAAAACAATGACAGGGTAAGGATCGTCAACCAAGCAAGAAGCGTCAAAACATCCGTAGGAGTTCAATATTAGCCTTGAGGCAACGCGCATCGGCGTCGTGCGTCAATGGCGCGAAGTGTCTCGGAAATGGGTTGAACAAAAAACATCAATTTCCGCATCAGAAATCGCCTCGACAAGCAGCACATTCATCGGGAATCTGACATGTCACTGATAAGCCTGTTATTGATTGTTCTGGTCATCATGTTCATCAGCACCATTCCAACTTGGCCTCACAGCAGGAGTTGGGGTTATTATCCAAGTGGAACTCTAGGCTTTATCGTTTTGATTCTAGTCGTCCTCTTGGTGTTAGGACTTGTCTGATTGATTTTCCGGGTGGGAGAGGAAGTTGCGGTTATTGTGCACCACAGATGCCATGGTTGAAGCGCCGTCGAATCCTAATGTCAAATAATTTGGAATTTTTCGGTACTTTGCGGAATTTAATATTGATGATTGGCGGCTTCTTTCGAGTTGATTTTGCGCAAACATAACGATTTGTTTTTTTATTGAATCCGTCATTTTATTGCATAAACCAAGGAGCATATCATGCCAACCAATATTTCGTACAAGAAGTGGATTCCCCTTGTCGGTTGTTTTCTGTTTTTAACAGTCACAGCCGTAACCAATGCACAAGCGAGTGGTTACGGGGCGGCAGCGTCACAACCTTCAACCATGGCACAACAGAATCAAATGTCATCGAAAGATGGTGGCGCAGGCAGTTACATGGACAATGCAGTCATCACGGCCAAAGTGAAAGCCATGTTGATGAAAGATGAAATGCTCAAGAGCTTGGATATCCACGTCGATACGAAGCAGGATGTGGTGACTTTGAGTGGGACCGTCAAAAACATGAAAGACTCCGAACGCGCTGTTCGCATCGCATCTGCCGTCGAAGGTGTGAAAATGGTTAAAAACGAATTGCAACAGAAAAAGAAGAATTAAAGTGTTAGCCTCTTCATGACTGTGCATGTCTAAGCCAGCAACTTTCTTTTCTATCGAGGCCGTCACGTCGACTTGTCGGTTCGTCTCATGCCACGTGACGGGTATAACGTCATTTCGAAAAAGAAAAATTGGCCTGTTGTCGTGCAGCAATTTACCCACGCCATTTTATTTTTTGACGAGAACTGTTGATCTGCATAGTCTGAAGGAATGTCAATGAAAATAAAATGGTTTGATAAGCCGCAGAAACATGATTACCCGGCTGCCGCCTCCTATCTAAACTTGACAAAGAGCCGCGACGAAGCGGAGACGATCGCAGGCGAATTGAAGCTGGCTGATATGACTGAATTTGCAGCAAAGGATATTTTCAGAGCTTCAGGATTATCGTTTCTTGGAGTCAGCAACAGCCATGTCGAGCATGATACGGCGCAGATTATTCGTGGCGAAAAATTATCACCTTTATTGCTTTATAGAGACAGAGTGAGCGGTAAATTGATTATTGCAGATGGCTATCACAGACTCTGCGCCGTTTATAAATTTGATGAAGATGCCACGATTCCCTGCAAAATTGTCTGAGTCGAGACGAGCGATGGCCAAGGAGCATCCCCGGGATATTGGATCGGCACCCGTGCGGCGCATGCTGCATGCCCCTGTACCGCCTGACTTCGAGGAGTCATCGCAAGAATGGCGACGTCTTTTTTCCGAGGTCTGGGGTACGTTTCTTCTCGTGGTCGTTGCCGCCGGATCTGTAGTCGTTGGCGCCCGGAGTGATGGCGCCATATCACTGAGCATGATGGTCACCGCGCCGGGCTTGATGGTCATGGCCATCATCTATTTCATGGGGACTGTCGGCGGTGCGCACCTGAATCCGGCAGTCACCCTTGCATTTGCGGTGCGCCGCAATTTCCCTTGGAACCGGGTTCCTGGATATATCGTTGCGCAGTTCGTGGGGGGTATTGCCGCAGCTCTATTCTTAAGGGCGATGTTCGGCACGGTAGGCCTATTGGGTGCCACGGTACCGGGACAAGGAATTGGCGATTTCAAGGCGCTTGTCATGGAAGTCCTGTTAACGACAGGCCTGGTCAGCACCATACTCGGCACGGCCTCTGGAGCGCGCAATGTTGGTTCCAACGCGGCACTCGCGATCGGTGGTTACATCGTCCTGGCAGGACTTTGGGCGGCACCAATCAGTGGCGCCTCGATGAATCCAGTCCGTTCGTTTGCTCCTGACCTGATACGCGGCAATTTGAGTACAAGCTGGATTTACATTGTTGGTCCCATCATCGGTGCGATGATTGCAGTGGGATTCGAATGGATCCTCAAAGGAAAACCCACCGCTGCCGGAACAATTGCCGCGGAGGGAAGCTTGGACTGATATCCCGATATTCGTCATATTCGGTGTTTTGAAAGCACGATATTGTGCCTACGATCACCTCATCGCGAGCAGACAGTTTTGCATGTGTCTTTCATCACACGCAGTTTACCATGCAGCAGGCGTATTTCGGGATGATGCCAGTTTGATGTGTAACGATTATTTTGGATTGGACGCAATACGCCAGAATCCAAAAATCCGTAACGGATTTCATTCCATGCAAGAAATCTTGGATTGTTCGCCTCATTGCGCAAATTGTTCGGTACGTGCCCGAGAGGTTCAATTCATGCTGGGAAGCACGCGTGCTGATGAGCGCATCGCTCGGTTTATTCTGGAACTGTTCGAGCGCTACAAGCCGAACATGATTGAATCCGATGTGCTGACGTTGAGCATGAACCGGGAGGAGATTGGCAGTTATCTGGGGCTGCGCCTGGAAACAGGCAGCAGAATCATGTCGGAGTTCCATCAGGCCGAGTTGCTTGAGGTGAATAAACGCAATCTACGCATGATCAATCCTTCTGGTTTGCAGTCCTTGCTTTCCGGGTGTGCTACCCACGAACGACGTCAGCACTATGCGAGGCTGCCGGTGCACGCCTATTCCAGCATGCTCACTGAAGCCATGTAGAGGCAGCCAATGAGAGCCTCTCGGACCGTCCAGGCAGATTTATGCCGTGACTTGAATCATTTGCACCCAGACGTGCATTTGCTGTCGAATGATGAATACCACATCATGCTCACAAGCGCTGGCGGCGGGTACGGCCGATGGAAGGATATTGCTGTCACGCGCTGGCGTGACGATGCGACCTGCAATAACTGGGGATCGTTTTGCTATATCCGCGATCTCGCGAGTGGACAGGTATGGTCGACGACGTATCAGCCGACGTTGCAGCGAGGGGATGTCTACGAAACTGTGTTCTCGGAAGGGCTGGCGATCATTCGCCGCCTTGACCACGGTATACGGATCGAAACGGAAATTGCCGTCTCGCCGTTCGATGATGTCGAACTCCGCAGAATCAGAATCAGCAACCAATCGTTCGGCAAGAGAGCGATTGAAGTCACGAGTTATGCGGAAATCGTGCTTGCATCGAATGCTGCTGATTCCACACATCCCGCCTTTGAAAAGCTGTTCGTGGAAACGGAGATCTTGCCCGCACAACAGGCCATCTTGTGCACCCGCCGGGTGAGCGATGCCAGGGACCAGCCAGCCTCGACGTTTCACCTGCTGCAGGCATCGAAACCGGCGTTGGGGGACCTGTCCTACAACACGGATCGCGCGGATTTCATCGGACGTGGGCGGACTGTGGAGCATCCGCAAGCCATGGACCATGGCGCGACGCTTTCCGGCCGCTCCGGCTCGGTGCTCGATGCGGCCGTGTCGATTCGCTATCCGATCGAGCTCGAGCCTGGCGAAACCGTGGTCGTGCGTTGGCTCTGCGGCGTGGCGCAAACACGCAAAGCCTGCCTGCAAAGCATCGAGCGGTATCGAAGTGGCGCCGCCGCGGACCCAATTCTTGCCGATGCGACGAGGCGTGGACAAGAAACCCTGCATCGGCTGGATGCAAGCGAAGCCGACGTGCAGTTGTATGCAGGGCTTGCCAGCTCCCTGATTTACGCCAACGCATCCATGCGTGCCGGCCCGGACATCATCGCGCGCAACAACCAGGGGCAATCGGGATTATGGGCGTATTCGATTTCGGGTGATTTACCGATCGCGCTGTTGCAGGTGAGGTGCCCGACCCATTGCGATGTGGTCAGGGAGTTCGTCCAGGCGCATGCGTATTGGCGATGGCACGGCTTGAAGGTGGATGCGCTCTTTCTGTGTGAAGGTGACGGCCACACCGCGAACCTGGCTGATCTGCACGCGCTGCTCCTGCGTTCGAGCAAGGCCTGCAACACGGCTGAACTGATGGATCAGCCGGGCGGGCTATGGATGCGCGACGCCGACAAAGTGGCGCCGTCCGACCTCATTCTTCTGCAAACGGCATCGCGCATCGTGATGCGCGATGGCGAAGGCTCCTTGTCGCAGCAACTCGCCAGCCGGCGCGCGGCCGAAGCCCCGCCGCCAGCCGCTGCAGATCGCCTCGCGGGCGATGCCGACAACGCGACCAAGTCCTTGCGCCCGGCGCCAGTGGCGCCGCCCATGCAGACGCCTGCGCGCGATTTGTTGTTGGACTGCGGCTTGGGTGGGTTCAGCCCCGATGGACGCGAGTACGTGATCACGATCACGCCGGGGCAGATGACGCCTGCGCCGTGGATCAATGTGTTGGCCAATCCGTCATTCGGCAGTCTCATCTCGGAGAGCGGCAGCGCGAACACCTGGAGCGAGAACGCACAAGCGTTTCGCCTCACCCCGTGGTCGAACGATCCGGTTGGTGATGCCAACACCGAGGCGTATTACATCCGCGACGAGGACAGCGGCCAGTTCTGGTCGCCCACACTGCTGCCGACAGCAGGTGCCACGCCATATGTGACACGGCACGGTTTTGGCTACAGCGTGTTCGAGCACAGCGAAAACAGCATTGACTCGGTTCTCAGTGTGTACGTGGCGATCGACGCGCCAGTCAAATTTGCCGTGCTGAAGTTGCACAATGCTTCGGCCGACGCACGCCGGCTTTCGGTCACGGCCTATGTGGAATGGGTGCTTGGCGATGAGCGCGCCAAGACCTGCATGCAGGTGAGAACGGAGATTGACGCCAGCAGCGGCGCCGTATTCGCCCGCAACCCCTACAACACCGACTTCGCAGGCCGGGTCGCCATGCTGGATGTGGACGGCATCGCCAACGCCAGCGTGTGCGGTGACCGCCTGGCCTTTCTTGGGCGCAACGGCACGCTGCGTCATCCAGCCGCGATGTCGCAGACGCTGCTCTCGGGTGTCGTCGGCGTTGCGCTCGATCCTTGTGCCGCCGTCCGGATGCCGATCACCTTGGCGGCGGGCCAGACGGGCGAGCTGATCTTTCGACTCGGCGCAGCGCAAGGCGAAGCGGCTGCGGCCAGTCTCGTGCAGCGCTGGCGCGGATCCGCGGCAGCACAAGGCGCGCTCGACGCCGTGAAGCAGTACTGGGCGCAGACGCTTGGTGCCGTGCAGGTCGAAACGCCGGACCGGGCGCTCGACGTGCTGACCAACGGCTGGCTCGTCTATCAGATTCTTTCGTGTCGGCTCTGGGCGCGCACGGCGTTCTATCAATCGAGTGGCGCCTTCGGTTTTCGCGATCAGTTGCAGGATGTGATGGCGCTGGTCCATGCCACCCCGGATTTGGTGCGCGCGCATTTGCTCCGCAGTGCGTCACGCCAGTTTCCCGAAGGCGACGTTCAGCACTGGTGGCATCCGCCGTCGGGTCGCGGCATCCGTACGCGCTGCTCGGACGACTACCTGTGGCTGCCGTTGGCGACATGCCGCTATGTCGGTGTCACCGGCGACACCGGTGTACTCGATGAAACCGTGCCTTTCATCGACGGCGCCGCCCTCAAGGCCGATGCGGTGTCCGACTACGCCTTGCCCACGACGTCCAGGCAAACCGCAAGTCTTTACGCACATTGCGTGCGTGCCATCGAGCACGGTTTGCGCTGCGGCGGGCATGGCTTGCCGCTGATGGGCTCGGGCGACTGGAACGACGGCATGAACCTGGTCGGCGTGGGAGGCAAAGGGGAAAGCGTCTGGCTTGGTTTCTTCCTGCATGGTGTTCTCACACAGTTCGGCGAACTGGCACGGCAACGTGGCGATGTTGTCTTCGTCGAGCGTTGCACAAGCGAGGCCACTCGCCTGCGCAACGCCATCGAACAAAGCTGCTGGGATGGCGACTGGTACCGTCGCGGTTGGTTCGACGATGGCTCGCCGCTTGGCACGTCGAGCAATGCCGAGTGTCAGATCGACTCCATCGCCCAGAGTTGGGCCGTGTTGTCTGGTGCCGCTGAGGCAACGCGCGCACGCCGCGCCATGCACGCTGTCGATACCCGGCTCGTGCGCCGCGACGCCGCGCTGATCGAGCTGCTGGCCCCGCCCTTCAACCACTCCGATCCGAGCCCCGGCTACATCCAGGGCTACGTCAGCGGCGTCCGCGAGAACGGCGGCCAGTACACCCACGGCGCCGTTTGGGTGGCCATGGCGTTCGCCGCGCTTGGTGATGCCGCACGTGCCTGGGAGCTGTTCAACATGCTGAATCCGATTCAGCACGCCGACTCGCCCGAGGCCATTGCGGTCTACAAAACAGAGCCTTACGTGATGGCCTCCGACGTCTACGCATTCGCGCCGCATGCCGGCCGCGGCGGCTGGACTTGGTACACCGGTTCGGCCGGCTGGATGTACCGCTTCATCCTCGAGTCCTTGCTGGGTCTGCAGCGCATCGGCGACCAACTGCGCCTCGTCCCATGCATTCCTCGGGACTGGACTTCATTCCAGGTGCATTACCGCTACCTGGAGGCCACCTACCACATCACCGTGCAGCAAACGGCCGCAGCTGACGTAGAGCCGAGGCTGACGCTGGATGGTGTCGAGCTGGCGGGGCCGGCCATTGCCTTGATTGACGACGGTCTGGAACACGCGGTCGAAGTGCGGTGTCCAACTCGACAAGAACCGAACTGAAAAACGAGGAATGTTGCGATGCAAATCGGCATGATTGGACTTGGACGCATGGGCGCCAATATGACGCGCCGGCTGATGCGCGCGGGCCACGCATGCGTCGTCCACGACACGCAAGCTGCCGCCATCAAGCCACTGGTGGGCGAGGGCGCCCAGGGCGCGGGGACGATGCAGCAGTTCGTCCAGGCGCTGGCCACGCCGCGCACGATCTGGCTGATGGTGCCCGCAGCGGGAGTCGACGCGACCCTGGCTGCGCTGACGCCGCTGCTCGACAAGCACGACATCGTCATCGACGGTGGCAATTCCTATTACCGCGACGACATTCGTCGCGCCGCCACCTTGCGTGCCCTTGGCTTGCACTATGTGGACGTGGGCACCAGTGGTGGCATTGCCGGGCTGGACCGGGGCTATTGCCTGATGATCGGTGGCGAGACAGCCACCGTCCAGCACCTCGACCCGTTGTTCGTGGCGCTGGCGCCTGGAGCCGGCACCGCCGTCCCGACCCCGGGGCGCAGTCCAGGCGCAGGCAGCGCCGAACAGGGTTATTTGCACTGCGGCTCCCATGGCGCCGGGCATTTCGTCAAGATGGTTCACAACGGCATTGAATACGGCATCATGGCCGCGTATGCCGAAGGGCTGAATATTTTGCACAACGCCAATGTCGGCAAACGCACCGACGCTGTCGATGCCGAGACGACCCCGCTGCGCGATCCCGCCATGTACCAGTTCGACATGGACCTGCCGGAGATCGCCGAGGTTTGGCGGCGTGGCAGCGTCATTGGTTCATGGCTGCTTGACCTCACCGCCGCAGCGCTGGCTGCGGATCCTGCGCTGTCGAGCTTTCAGGGCCATGTCTCCGACTCCGGCGAAGGCCGCTGGACGATTCAGGCCGCCATCGACGAGGCGGTGCCAGCGCCGGTGCTGAGCGCTGCGCTCTACGCGCGTTTCAGCTCGCGCGATCAAGCCGATTTCGCCAACCGCGTGCTGTCATCCATGCGGCATGAATTCGGCGGCCATGTCGAACTCACTTCCGGCGAGCCCAAGCCGAAGCCCTGACATGCATGACGATTCCTCTCGCGCTGCAGCCCTGCCGTCGGATGCGCTGGTCGTTTTTGGCGTGACTGGCGATCTCGCCGACAAAATGATTTTTCCGGCGCTCTATGCCATGCGCAAGAGCGGCGCGCTGAATGGGCCGGTGATCGGCGTCGCCTCCTCGCCTTCGACCATCGGGCAGCTGCGCGTCCATGCACAGCAAAGCATCGAGCGCGCCGGCGCCGTCGACGATACGTCGGCGCTCGCCCAGTTGTTGTCGCAACTGCAGTACGTCAGCGGTGACTACAACGACGCCGGCACCTATGCCAAGCTCAAGCTCGCGCTCGGAACGTCCCAGCGACCCACGCACTACCTGGCCATTCCACCCGCGCTGTTCTCCACCGTCATCCGTGGCCTGAGCAAAGCAGGGCTGGCGGCACAGGGGCGCGTCATCGTCGAGAAGCCATTCGGCCGCGACCTGGCCTCGGCGCGCGAACTCAACCGCGTCGCGGCCGACGCCTTTTCCAGCGATGCCATCTTCCGCATCGATCACTTCCTGGGCAAGGAAGCGATCATGAACATCCTCTACCTGCGCTTCGCCAATTCCTTCCTCGAACCCATCTGGAACCGCAAGCATGTGGCGAGCGTGCAGATCACGCTTGCCGAGGATTTCGGCGTGCTTGGGCGCGGCCGTTTTTACGAGAGCGCTGGCTGCCTGCGCGACGTCATTCAGAACCATCTCTTCCAGATCGCCGCGCTGCTCGCCATGGAGCCCCCGGCGCGACGCGACTTCGCGGCCGTCAACAGCGAGAAGCTCAATGTTTTCAAGGCGATGCGGCCCTTGCACCCCGCCGACATGGTGCGTGGCCAGTACGCGACTTACCGCGATGAGCCGCAGGTCGCGAAAGATTCGGATGTCGAAACCTATTGCGCGATGCGCCTGCACATCAACGTCAAGCGATGGGCGGGCGTGCCCTGGTATTTGCGTGCGGGCAAGCAACTGCCAGTGACCAGCTGCGAGGTGCTGGTCAGGCTGCAACCGCCGTCCCTGGCGCTGTTCGCGGACGCCGTGGCCACGGGAGTGGAGGCCAACTACCTGCGCTTTCGGCTGTCGCCAACCTCGCTGATTGCCCTGGCCGCCCGCGTCAAACGCCCTGGCAAGGATGATGTGGGAGAGCAGCACGAACTGACCCTCGTCGAAGATGAGGCGGGCGAAGAAACGCCCTATGAGCGCCTGCTCACCGGCGCCATGGCCGGCGACAACGCGCTGTTCACCAGCGAAGAGGCTGTCGAGGCAGCCTGGGCAGTGGTGGAGCCGGTGCTCATCAAGCATCCGCGCGCCATCGCCTACCCGCCCGGCAGCTGGGGACCGCGAGAGGCCGACCGCCTGATCGCGGCCGACGGCGGCTGGCACAACCCTGAAGCCGAGGGTTGATGCCATGGACCATGACGTCGTTTTTCTGCTGGATGTCGACAACACGCTGCTCGACAACGACCGTGTCATCGACGATCTCCGGCAGCACCTGGAGCGCACGTTCGGCCGCGTCAGCGCCGAACGCTATTGGGTTCTCTTCGAGCAGTTGCGCAGTGAACTGGGCTATGCCGACTACCTGGGGGCCTTGCAGCGCTACCGCATGGATGAGCTGCGGGATGCATTGAGCGATCCGCGGCTGCTGGAAATGTCCACCTTCCTGATCGATTACCCATTCGCCGACCGGCTCTATGCCGGCGCGCTGCGTGTCATCGCGCGGCTGCAGCGTTTCGGCCCGACCGTGCTTCTGACGGATGGCGATGTCGTGTTCCAACCGCGCAAGGTGCAGCGCTCCGGCTTGTGGCACGCCGTGGAGGGCCGCGTGCTGATCTATCTCCACAAGGAACTCATGCTCGACGCCGTGCAGCAGCGCTACCCGGCGCAGCACTACGTGATGGTCGATGACAAGCTGCGCATCCTCGCGACCATGAAGCAAAGCCTTGGCGAACGCCTGACAACCGTTTTTCCGCGCCAGGGCCATTACGCCAACGACCCCAAGAACATCGCGAACTATCCGAAGGCTGACATCAGCCTGGATTGCATCGGTGATTTGCTGGACGTCGACCTCGCAGCGCTACTGGAGCCAAAACCAGCCGGCGGCACAGAACAGGAGTCGTCATGAACCCCACCCAAAAACTGCACGATCTCGGCCAAAGCCTCTGGCTCGACAACATCACGCGCGAGCTTCTCCGCAGCGGCACATTGGCACGCTATATCCGCGACTTGGCCGTGACCGGACTGACTTCGAATCCGACGATTTTCGAGCATGCCATCGGCCACTCCGCCGCCTACGACGAGGCCATTCGCAGCACGGCCCGCAAGGGCCAATCGGACGACAGCCTGTTTTTTGCATTGGCGCTCGAAGACCTGACGCAGGCGGCCGACCTGTTCCGTCCCATCTTTGATGCAAGCGCGGGTGTTGACGGCTGGGTCTCGCTGGAGGTGTCGCCACTGCTGGCCCACGACGCCGCGAACACCATCAAGCAAGCGGCAGAACTGCATGCCCGCGCCGATCGTCCCAATCTGTTCATCAAGATCCCGGGCACCATCGAAGGCCTCGCGGCCATCGAAGCGGCCATCTTTGCCGGTCTTGCGGTGAACGTCACGCTGCTGTTCTCGTGCAGGCAGTACCTGGCTGCGGCCGAGGCCTACTTGCGCGGCGTCGAGCGGCGCATCCAGGCCGGGCTCGACCCGAACGTCGGCTCGGTCGCGTCGCTCTTCATCAGCCGCTGGGATGTCGCGGTGAAAGACACGATCCCGCCGCAGCTGCGCAACCGCCTCGGCATCGCCGTGGCGATGCAAACCTATCAAGCCTACTGCGCATTGCTGGCCTCACCCCGCTGGCAAAAGCTGGCGAACGCCGGAGCACGCGCGCAGCGCTTGTTGTGGGCCAGCACCGGCACAAAAGACCCGGCGGCGCCCGATACCTTGTATGTCGAGGCCCTGGCTGCCCCGCGCACCATCAACACCATGCCCGAAAAAACCCTGCTCGCTTTTGCCGATCACGGCCAAGTCAGGCACATGCTGCCGCCGGATGGAGGCGACGCCGAAGCCGTGCTTGCGGACTGCGGCCGCCAGGGCATCGACCCCGATGCCCTGGCCGAGCGCCTGCAGCGTGAAGGCGCCGAGGCGTTTGCCGCCTCGTGGCGTCAACTGTTGCAAGCCATCAGCACCAAGACGGCGCAGCTCACGCAGGCCAGCGCGCCATGAGCCGCGCCGAGCTTCCCATGCCATCGGCGCCGCTGCAAGCACGGCCACCGGCGCAACCGCTGACCCAGCTTCCCGTATGGCGGGCACTCGTCGAGCACCATCACGCCCTTGGCGAGCGGCATCTGCGCCAGTATTTCGCCGATGACCCGCAGCGCGGCGAACGCCTGCATGTCGAAGCGGCGGGGCTTTACCTCGACTACTCGAAAAACCGGGTGACCGACGAGACGCTTGAGCTGCTGGTCGAGTTGGCCCAACGCTGCGGCCTGCGCGGGCGCATGGATGCAATGTTCCGTGGCGATCCGGTCAACGCGACCGAGAAGCGCGCCGCGCTGCATACGGCGCTGCGCGCTCCGGCCGGCGAGCGCATCGTCGTCGACGGCGTCAATGTCGTGCCCGAAGTCCATGCCGTGCTCGACCGCATGGCGGCCTTCGCCGACCGGATCCGCAGCGGCCGGTGGCTCGGCCACACGGGCAAACCCATTCGCAATGTGATCAACATCGGCATTGGCGGCTCCGATCTCGGCCCGGTGATGGCCTGCGAAGCGCTGCGACACTACAGCCAGGCTGGACTGCGCATGCGCTTCGTCTCCAATATCGATCCCAACGACCTGGCCGAAGCGACACGCGGCCTCGATGCGGCTGAAACCGTCTTCATCGTCTGCTCCAAGAGCTTTCGCACCTTCGACACGCTGACCAATGCGCATGCCGCACGTGCCTGGAGCCTGAGCCAGCTCGGGGACGAGCGCGCAGTCGCCAGCCATTTCGTCGCCGTCTCGAGCAACGCCGAGGCGGTTGCGGCTTTCGGCATTGACCCTGCCCATATGTTCGCGCTTTGGGATTGGGTCGGTGGCCGCTACTCGATGGATTCAGCCATCGGCCTCGTCACCATGATTGCGATCGGGCCGGAGCATTTTCGCGCCATGCTGGCTGGCTTTCGCGCCATGGACGAGCATTTCCAGCGCACCCCGCTTGCCCGCAATATGCCCGTGCTGCTGGGCTTGCTGGCCATTTGGAACAACAACTTCCTCGGTGCCGAGACGCTGGCCGTGCTGCCCTACGACCACGATCTCAAACGCTTGCCTGCCTACCTGCAGCAATTGACCATGGAGAGCAACGGCAAGCATGTCACGGCCGCTGGACAGCAGGTCAGCACGGCGACCTCGCCCATCGTCTGGGGTGAACCCGGTACCAATGGCCAGCACTCGTTCTTCCAGCTGCTGCACCAGGGCACGCGGCTGGTGGCGTGCGACTTCATCGGTTTTGCCCACAGCCAAAATCCACGGGGCCATCAGCACGACTTGTTGATGGCCAACCTGTTTGCCCAGACCGAGGCCCTTGCGTTCGGCAAGACGGAACAAGCGCTGAAGGCCGAGGGCGTGGCCGAGGCGCAGGTCGCGCAGCGCGTGTGCGAGGGCAACCGCCCGAGCAATACCCTGCTGGCCGAGCGGCTGACTCCGCACACACTTGGAGCCCTGGTGGCGCTGTACGAGCACAGCGTCTTCACGCAGGGAATCATCTGGAACATTGATTCGTTCGACCAGTGGGGCGTCGAGCTGGGCAAGGTTCTGGCGCAGCGCATCGTGACGGAATTGGCCGACACCAGCAACGCGCCGCTCACCCACGACAGCTCGACCAACGCATTGATGCGTCGCTACCAACGCCAACGCAAGGAGTCGCCATGAAAATTGGCTACGACAAGGCGCTTTATCTGCTGCCATTCGACCATCGTCATTCCTACGTCACCGGGATGTTCCACTTCGAGCCGCCGCTGTCCGCACTCCAGCGCGACCAAGTCTGCGACAGCAAACAGCTCATTTACGAGGGCTTCCAGCTTGCATTGGAGGCCGGCGTGCCAAGCGGATCGGCGGGTCTCCTGGTCGACGAAGAGTTCGGCGCCAGCATTCTGCGAGACGCGCACCGGCGCGGCTTCACCACGGCGCTTTCAACCGAGAGCAGTGGATCGGACGAATTCAAGTTTGAATACGGAGACGACTTCGCCAGCCATATCGATGTCTTCGACCCGACCTTCGCCAAAGTGCTGGTTCGCTACAACCCGCAGGGCGACCGCGCGATGAATCTGCGCCAGGCCGCGCGCTTGAAACAACTCTCGGATGTCTGTCGAACAAGCGGTCGCCGATTCATGTTCGAACTGCTCGTGCCCGCCACCGGGCAGCAACTCGCTGGCCTGAGCGGTGACCGGGCGGCCTACGACCTGAACATGCGCCCGCAGCTCATGGTCGAGTCCATCCGCGCCTTGCAGGACGCGGGGATCGAGCCCGACGTCTGGAAGATCGAGGGCCTGGCCAATCGTGACGATTGCGTACGGATGGTTGAAACGGTGCGGCGCGATGGACGCGACGCGGTCGGCTGCATCGTGCTGGGTCGTGGCGCCGATGAAGCCAGTGTGCGAAGCTGGCTCGCAACCGCCGCCAGCGTTCCAGGGTTCATTGGCTTCGCCGTGGGGCGCACGAGCTTTTGGGATGCTGTCGCGGGTTACCGGGAACAGACCCTGACGCGTGCTGCCGCGGCCGCGCAGATTGCCGGGCGCCTGCGCGCGTGGATCGACATCTTCGAGCGTGGGCGATCGGCACGCGTCGCCGGCACCGATGCCATTGCCGGAGAGGCATTATGAACAGCCACACGCAGGGTGAACACGGCGCCGAGGTCAACGATGCGAGCGGCGCGGCGCAGCTCGACCAGCGATGCATCAACACGCTGCGCACGCTGTCGATTGACGCCGTGCAGAAGGCGGGCTCCGGCCACCCCGGCACGCCGCTGGACGCAGCGCCCGTCGCCTACTGCCTGTGGCAGCGCTTTCTGCGCTATGACCCGAACGCGCCGGACTGGCCGAACCGCGACCGTTTCGTGCTGTCGGCCGGCCACGCCTCGGCCTTGCTCTACAGCCTCTTGTTCCTGTGCAGCGTGAAGGCGGGGGCGGAGAGCGATGACCCGGCGGATGCAAAGCCTCGCGGGCAGGCCGTGACGATGGCCGAGTTGCAGCGTTTTCGCCAGGCGGGTAGTTGCTGCACCGGCCACCCGGAATTCGGCGCGGCTGCGGGCGTCGAGACCACCACCGGCCCCCTCGGTCAGGGGGCAGCCACCAGCGTCGGCATGGCGATGGCTTCGGCGTGGCTCGCCGCCACCTACAACCGTCCCGGCTTTGCGCTGTTCGATCACAACGTGTACGCGTTGTGCGGCGATGGCGACATGATGGAAGGCATCAGCAGCGAGGCGGCATCACTCGCCGGCCATCTGAAGCTCGCCAATCTGTGCTGGATCTACGACGACAACCACATCAGCATCGAAGGCTCCACCTCGATCACCTTCACGGAGGATGTCGGCATGCGCTTCGAGGCCTACGGCTGGCAGGTCGTTCGCGTTGCCGACGCTAACGACCTCGATGCTCTGACACGCAGTTTCCAGAGCTTTATCGACACCGACGACCGGCCGACACTCGTCATCGTGCAAAGCCATATTGGTTACGGAGCGCCGCACAAGCAAGACACCAAGGAAGCTCACGGCGAACCGCTCGGTATCGAAGAAGTGCGGCTCGCCAAGGAGTTTTTCGGCTTCGATCCGACTGTGCAGTTCGCCGTTCCGGACGGTGTGCAGGCGCACTTCGGTGCGCAATTCGGCGAGCGTGGCGCGAGTGCCCATGCCAACTGGACGACGCAGTTCGACGCCTATCGGGCCCAGTACCCCGACCTTGCGCTGCAAATCGTGCAGATGCAGCGCCGCGCCTTGCCCGACGACTGGGACGGCGCCCTGCCGAGTTTCGCGGCCGACCCCAAGGGCATCGCCACGCGCGACGCCTCGGGCAAGGTGTTGAACGCCATCGCCGCACACATGCCCTGGTTGCTCGGCGGTGCGGCCGACCTGGCGCCATCGACAAAAACCCATCTGACTTTCGACTTCGCCGGCGACCTCCAGCCGCCCTCCGATCACACCGACAGGGCCCATGCCTATGCGGGCCGCAACCTTCATTTCGGCGTTCGGGAGCATGCGATGTGCGCCGCTGCCAACGGCCTGTCCTTGTCGAAACTTCGCCCCTTCGCCGCCAGCTTCTTTGTCTTCACCGACTACTGCCGAGGCGCCATCCGACTCAGCGCGATGATGGGCATTCCGGTGATCTATCTCTGGACTCACGACTCCATCAGCATGGGAGAGGACGGGCCGACGCACCAGCCGATCGAGCAGCTGGCATCGTTTCGGGCGATGCCCGGCATGGTGCTGCTGCGCCCGGCCGACGCGAATGAGGTGATGGAGGCATGGAAGGTCATCATGCGGACCACGGATCGGCCGGTCAGCCTGGTGCTGACACGCCAGGCGCTGCCCACGCTGGACCGCAGCATCTACGCCAGCGCCACTGGCCTCGCGCGCGGCGCCTATGTGCTGGCCGACGCGGCCGATGGCCGGCCCGACGTGCTGCTGCTGGCGACGGGCAGCGAAGTCGCGCTGTGCGTCGCCGCTCGCGAGGAACTGATGCGCGCAGGCATCAAGGCTCGCGTCATCAGCATGCCGTCGTGGGAGCTGTTCGAGCGCGAGAGCCAGGCCTACCGCGACAGCGTGCTGCCGCCAGCCGTGACGGCGCGCGTCTCGGTCGAGGCCGCGTCGCCCCTGGGCTGGGAGCGCTATGTCGGGCAGCACGGCGCCATCCTCGGCATGCGCACGTTTGGCTTGTCGGCGCCGGGCAAGGTCGTTGAAGCGCATTTCGGATTGGATGCGGCGCATGTCGTCGCCGCGGCAAAGCAGCAACTGGCCCGCCAGCCGCCGACCCTGCAGGGAGCACGTCCATGAGCACGCGGATCAGCCCGCTCGCGGGCAAGCCGGCGCCCGTTGCGCTGCTTGTCGATGTGGCCAGGCTCGTCACGGCGTACTACGTCAATGTGCCCGACCCGACAGTCGCAGCGCAGCGCGTTGCGTTCGGCACATCGGGGCACCGTGGTTCGGCCTTGGACGCTTCCTTCAACGAAAGGCATGTGCTCGCCATCACGCAAGCCATATGCCAATACCGCAAGAAGCAGGGCATCGACGGGCCGCTGTTTCTGGGTATCGACACGCATGCGCTGTCGGAGCCGGCATGCGCGAGTGCGCTCGAAGTGCTCGCAGCCAATGGCGTCGATGTGATGCTGGCCTTGAACGATGAATACACCCCGACCCCGGCAATCTCGCACGCCATCCTGACGCACAACCGTGGCCGCAGCACAGGGCTGTCCGACGGCATTGTCGTGACGCCGTCGCACAACCCGCCGCGCGATGGCGGCTTCAAATACAACCCGCCCAATGGCGGCCCCGCCGACCAGGACATCACCGACTGGATCGGCGCCACCGCCAACCGCCTTCTCGAAAAAAACCTCGATGGCGTGAAGCGCATGTCCCACCCGAAGGCCCTCGGCGCAGCAACAACGCACCGCCATGATTTCCTCCACGCCTATGTCGGCGATCTTGGCAGCGTGATCGATATGGACGCGATTCGCAACGCCAAGATCCGCATGGGAGTCGACCCTCTGGGTGGCGCTGGCGTTCACTACTGGGCACGCATCGCGGAGCACTACCGGCTCGATCTTCAAGTGGTCAGCGATGTCGTCGACCCGACCTTTCGCTTCATGACGCTCGACTGGGACGGGCAGATTCGCATGGACCCCTCGTCGAAGTACGCGATGCAGCGCTTGCTCGACATCAAGGACCGCTTCGATATCGCCTTCGCCTGCGACACCGATCACGACCGTCACGGCATCGTCACTCCCGCCGCCGGCCTGCTGGTGCCGAACCACTATCTTGCGGTCGCCATCGACTACCTGTTTCGGCATCGGCCGCAATGGGGCGCACGGGCTGCCGTTGGCAAGACCGTTGTCAGTACGCGCTTGATCGACCAGATCGCTGCCCGACTCGGCCGCTCCCTCGACGAAGTGCCGGTCGGCTTCAAGTGGTTCTCCAAAGGGTTGCTGGACGGCACCCTCGGGTTCGCCGGAGAAGAAAGCGCGGGTGCGGCTTTCCTGCGCCGCGACGGCGCGGTCTGGACCACCGACAAGGACGGCATCACGGCGGCGCTGCTTTCGGCCGAGATCACCGCACGCACCGGGCACGATCCTGGCGCTCTGTATCTGGACTTGGCCAAGGCATTCGGCAATCATCCGGTGGCCGACAGGGTCGAAGCGCCTGCGACTGCGCAGCAGAAAAAGCAGTTGGCGGCGTTGACGCCGCAACAGATTGGATCGACGGAGTTGGCCGGGGAGACGATTCAGAGCGTCCTCAACAAGGCGCCTGGCAACGGCGCGCCCATTGGCGGGATCAAGGTCGTCGCCAGCAGCGGCTGGTTCGCGGCGCGGCCATCGGGCACTGAAGACATTTACAAAATCTATGCCGAGAGCATCAAGGGCGCCGAGCACCTGCAGCGCATCCTCAAGGAGGCACAAACCATTGTTGATGCCGCCATTGCGCCAGCGACTTCATCGCCGGCCGCGGCGGCGGCTTCACGGCGCCCGGCTGGGCGCAGCAAAGCTGGATGAATGATGCCGACATCCGCACCCACGCCGACCTCAAGCCCGCCCCCTGGCGGCATGCGGGCAAAAGCGCCGGCAACGCCCGATGCGGCAGCCTCGGGGAAGGCAACACAGTGCTCCGACGAGGCCATGCTCGATCGGCTGCAGCAGGCGGCCTTCGACTATTTTCCGAAGGCGACGAACGCGCGAAACGGCTTGGTCGCCGACACCACGCGGGACGGATCGCCGGCCAGCATCGCGGTGATGGGTTTCGCGCTGTCGGCGTATCCCATTGCGGTGGAACATGGCTGGATCGAGCGCGACGCTGCCGTGCAGGCCTGCCTCGCTTGCATGCGTTTTTTTTGGGCCAGCGACCAGACGGGAAGCCCGAACGCGACCGGCTGCCGCGGTTTTTACTTTCATTTTCTCGACATGGAAACCGGCACTCGGGTGTGGCAGTCCGAGCTGTCTCTGATCGACACCGCCTTGTTGATGGCCGGGATGCTGACGGCCGCCACCTACTTCGATGCCAGCACGCCAGCCGAAACCGAACTGCGCGAGCTGGCCGGGCATTTGTACCGCAGGGTTGACTGGCGCTGGGCTCAATACGACGGCGCCACGGTTGCCCAGGGCTGGAAGCCTGAATGCGGTTTTCTGCACTACGGCTGGGAGGGCTATAGCGAGGCCATCTTGCTTTATGTGTTGGGCCTGGGTTCACCGACGCATCCGTTCACCGGAGCAAGCTTTCAGGCGTGGACCGTGACCTACCAATGGGAGAACCTTTACGGCTACGACTTTCTCTATGCGGGTCCGCTTTTCATTCACCAGTTCTCCCATGCGTGGATTGACTTTCGCGGTATCCGCGACCGTTTCATGCGCGAAAAGAACTGCGACTATTTCGAGAACAGCCGTCGTGCCACCTATGTGCAGCGCGAGTATGCCATTCGCAATCCGCACAGCTTCACTGGCTATGCCGACAACTGCTGGGGCCTCTCCGCGGGCGAAGGTCCGTTGGCCGAGCCGCGGCTCATGGCCGGCCGGCTGCAGAGGTTCTACGGCTATGCCGCGCGCGGCGTGCCGTACGGACCCGACGACGGCACCATTGCGGGCTCATCGACCCTGGCATCGCTGGTGTTTGCGCCAGAAATCGTGCTGCCCGCGGTCCGGAATCTCGATGCCTATGGCGCGCGCCAACAGCGCGAGGCGCTGCGTTCCAGCGGAATCAATGCAAGCTTCAACGAACCCGCCGCCGAAGTCTGGATCTCCGAGGGCGAGTTCGGACTCGATCAAGGCATGATCGTGCTGATGATCGAGAACTACCGTACCGGCCTGCCGTGGCAACTGGGCCGAAGCTCCAGCATCATGCAGACGGGCTTGCGTCGCGCCGGGTTCACGGGTGGCTGGCTGTAGCCGCCGCGCACCATGAGGCCGATGTCGACCCTCGCGACCCCAGGTGCAGCCTCGAGCGACAGCGCCCATGAACGGGAGCTTTTGGCCAACGTCTGCCCATCCGGCTGGGTCAATCCGACGCCACCCGGCGTCTACCACTTGCTCATCATCGGTGCGGGGCCGGGCGGGTTGGCAGCCGCACGCGCCGCGGCGGGGCTCGGAATGAACGTGGCATTGATCGAACGCCACCGGCTTGGCGGCAGCTCACTGAGCTACGGCTGCGTGCCTTCGAAGGCGATGATTCGAACCTCGCGACTGTATGCCGAGATGCGCGACGCGCCCAACTTCGGCGCTGGGCCGCCCCCGACGATCGAGGTCGATTTTCAGGCGGTGATGCAGCGGGTGCGGCGCATCCGCGCCCGCATCAGCCGCGTCGATTCGGCCGCAAGGCTGATCGCCGATGGGATCGATCTGTATTTCGGCGCGGCGCACTTCGTCGGCGCTGACGCGGTCGAAGTCGGCGGTGTGCGTTTGCGCTTCAAGAAGGCGCTGATTGCCACCGGATCACGATCCATCCTGCCCGAGATTCCGGGCCTGACCGAAGCCGGCTATCTGACCAACGAATCGGTCTTCGACCTGGCAGCGCTGCCGCGCAGTTTGCTCGTCATCGGCGGCGGGCCCCTCGGCTGCGAATTGGCGCAGGCCTTTAGCCGCTTCGGCGTGCAAACCATCATCGCCCACAATGCCCCCTTGTTCCTGCCCAAGGAAGAGCGCGACGCCGCGCAGATGGTCTCCGACGCGCTGGCCCGTGACGGTGTCGAGATCCACCTCAATAGCGAGGCCATCAGCGTTCGCGTGGAACGCGGCCGCAAGCTCGTTGAGTTGGTCAATGACGGCAACGTCGTGACTGTCGAGGTCGAGGCAATTTTGACCGGAATCGGCCACACGCCCGCGGTACGGGCGCTCAAGCTGGAAGCTGCCGGCGTCGCATACGACCCTGATGCCGGGATTCACGTTGATGACTTCTTGCGCACCAGCAATCCACGCATTTACGCCGCTGGAGACGTCTGCCTCGAACACAAGTACAGCAATATGGCCGAAGCATCGGCGCGCCTCGCGGTTCAAAACGCCCTGTTCTTCGGACGCAAGCGCATGAGCGCCTTGACGATTCCGTGGTGCACCTACACCGACCCCGAAATCGCCCACGTTGGCATGTATGTGCGGCAGGCACGCGAGCGCAACATTCCGGTCAAGACCTTCACGGTCCCGATGCACGATGTCGACCGCGCCATCACCGATGGCGAGGAAAACGGCTTCGTGAAAATTCACGTGCGAGAAGGCACGGATACCGTTCTTGGCGCCACCATCGTCGCCCGGCACGCGGGTGAAATGATCAACAGCATTTCAGTGGCGATGGTGGCGGGAATTGGCCTGAGCACGCTCGCCGGGGTGATCCATGCCTATCCGACCCAGGCCGAGGCCATCAAAATGGCGGCAGATGCCTATATGCGCACGCGGCCTTCCCATCCCATTGGCCGGTTGCTGCGGGCATGGCTGAACCGGTGAGCTGATCCGGCCATCCCTTCACATGGTGGCTTGCAGCGGCGCCCACGACAACTGCCTCCGCCCTTGCTTACTGCGCCGGCGGCGGCACAACGACGATGGTGCCGCCGCTTTTGCCAGGAACGCCCGTCGCGCCGGTATCGCCGGTGTTTCCAGTGCTGCCGGTATCCCCGGTCATGCCTTGCATGCCAGTTTTGCCCGGGTTGCCAGTATTACCTTGGTTGCCTTGCGGGCCCATGGGACCTGTACAAGCACCAAGCGCGAGGGTTGCCAGCAACACAACGGCGGGTATTGAATAGTTCATGATGACTCCTTGTCGAGATACAACCGAAATGGCCATGTGAAGACTATGGCAGACAGCACCCCATACGTCTGTACGCTGCCGCACCCAGTCATGACCACAGCGTTCAGTCTTGGATGCACACAGGCATAGGGCATGGCGGCCCAGTCGGTTTCCTGGTCGCCATGCATGACGTCAGCCGCCGGGCTTGGCCCAACAGATCCAGGCCCGAGTTCAGGAGCATCCGTCGAGCGACTGCGGCCGCGGGGCGTTCGGCCCGGAGACATCGAAATAGAATCAGGCCCTCAATTTCGTCTGCCGCTTTGTGCGTTACCGAACATCATGAAACCCCTCCCAGACGTACACTGAGCAGGTCAAAAAATTGAAAAACAGAACGCTGGGGACTGGTTCGAGCCCATACTCCGGCGCTTGGACATTTCTGTCAGTGGTTCAAGCTTGGCCAGCACCAGCCGTCATCGAGGAGTTCGCTGATTTTGATCTTCAAGGGGCTGCACGCAATCCAAGGGTCCGGCCGACCCACGTAGTTGGCAACATCACGCAACGGCACACCATGGACACGCAGGGGCAGCATCCAATGAACGTGGAGTTCTCGGGGGGGGGGGACGTCGATGCTGATTCGGCGCAAATCGCTGCGGCTGTGATTTCCCTTTGGGAGCAGATCGATGCCGCGCTCAGCCCGATCATCGGGCAGCGTGGAGTCTCCGCTTTATTCCAGCGCAGTCTGCGGCTCGCCAGCGAAGACCATCCCTGGTTGAGCATGGCGCACCATGACATGGCGTCAGCCATGGATCTGGACATCCTGAAAGCTGCCATCGCGCAGCAAAGCAGGGCCGATGCGTCTGCCGGTGCCACAACCCATCTCCACACGTTCTATGCGTTGCTCTCGAGCCTCATCGGAGCCACGTTGACAGGTCGTTTGCTGGAGTCCGTGCGGACCAATTTTTTGAGCGCCCCAACGGGGCAAGACAACCGGCTAGCACCCCAAAATGACGATTAAACGTTTGGTCACCGGCGTCCCCGGCTTGGACGAAGTGTTGGGCGGAGGCTTGCCGGAGTTTTCCTTCAACCTCATCGCCGGCCCGCCTGGGTGTGGCAAGACAACCCTGGCGCACCAGATGATGTTTGCGCTCGCCACAGCGGCGCGCCCCGCCCCGTATTTCACGGTGCTGGGCGAGCCGCCGCTGAAAATGCTGCGCTACCAGCAGCAGTACGACTTCTTCGACGGCTCGAAGATCAATCGGGGGGTCCATTTCTTCAACCTCTCGGAGGATGCGATGGCGGGGGATCTTGACCGCGTGCTGCAGCGCATCGTCGCCCTGGTTCAAGAGCACAGCCCGGCACTCGTTGTCGTGGATTCGTTCCGATCGGTTGTGCTTGCCAGCCAATCCGAGGGCAGCCAGCACAACAGTCTGCAGCAATTCGTCCAACAACTCGGGATGTTGATGACGAGTTGGCAAGCGACAACGTTCCTGCTCGGCGAATACTTCACCGAGACCGACGCCAACCCGGTCTTCACCGTGGCCGATGGCCTGATCTGGCTACGCCAGAGCCTGCACCGCAACTCGATGGTCCGCAAAATGGAGATCATGAAGATGCGCGGTCAATCGCCGCAGCCGGGGTTGCACACGTTTCGCATCAGCAGCGCCGGCCTCCATGTGTTCCCATCGTCCGATACGCGGCCCCCAGCGCGCCGGCCCCATCAAGACGCCACGTCGGCGCTGAGTTTCCGACTCAAGCTCGGCGTTCCGGGCCTGGACGAGATGCTGGGTGGCGGACTCCCGCGCGGGTATTCACTGCTGGTCGCGGGCCCTTCGGGCTCCGGCAAAAGTACGCTTTCTTCGGCGTTCTTGATTGAAGGGGCGCGGTGCGGCGAGACGGGCGTGATTGCGACCTTCGAGCAGCACCCCAGCCGTTCGAACAACCCCGCGCTCATGGAACTCATCAAACGCGATCAAGTGGGTCTGGTGAATAAGCATGCGCCGGATCTTTCGATTGATGAAATCGTTCAGATGCTCATGCGTGAGGTCCAGCGCCTGAAGGCAAGCCGGGTCGTGATTGATTCTCTATCGGGTTTCGAGCTGGCGCTGGCTCCGACCTTCAAGGAAGATTTCCGCGCATCTCTTCTGCGCATGGTCACCACCTTGTCGTATGCAGGGGTC
Organism: Thiomonas sp.; assembly: GCF_054608695.1. Lineage (NCBI taxonomy): Bacteria > Pseudomonadati > Pseudomonadota > Betaproteobacteria > Burkholderiales > Thiomonas > Thiomonas sp. The sequence continues at coordinate 1,210 of NZ_JBTRXV010000015.1, read as the reverse complement.
ACCGTGCTGATGACTTCCGAGCTCGAAGACCGCTATACCGATCTGCGCTTCAGTCCCTACGGGGCCGCCTTCATGACGGATGCCATCATCGTGCAGCGATACATTGAAGTCGACAGCCGCCTGCTGCGCGTCATGGCCGTCATCAAGGTGCGGGCAAGCGCGCACTCGAACGCCTTGCGCGAATTCAAGATTGATGCCGACGGCATCCACCTCGGCGAGATGCTGCCCCATCAGGAGGGGCTGCTGGGAGGGCGGCCAACGCGCAAGGCCGAAGATGCCGGCAATCCGCCAGCGGCAAATAATCCTTGACCCTTGACCCTTGACCCTCCAAGCCGAACGGACCCAACCGGGGCTGCCACCGTGAGTCAGACACAGGACCCGAACTCGACAGCTTCTGAACAATCCGAGCAAGAGCTTGCTCAGTTGCAAGAGCAGGTCGAAGCTGTGCGCGAGGTGCTCAAGCGATTGCTGATGGAGGTGGTCGTGGCCGAAAGCAGTTTGGCCACGACCCAAACGTTCCGGATCGTCGAGGCCAACGAGCAGTTGGTTCTGGCCGCACTGCGTGCGCAGAAGAAGGCCGAAGATGCCGCGCACGCGCTGAGCGCAGCCGCCCGCTCCGCGGGGATCGACCCACTGACGCAATTGCCAGGTCGCGGATTGATGCTCGAACAGATTGCGCTGGCCATCGCCCACGCCAAGCGGCACGGCACGCGCCTGGCGTTGCTGTTCTTGGACCTCGACAACTTCAAGCAAATCAACGATACGCTGGGTCATGCCACGGGTGATGAAGTGCTCAAGCTGGTTGCAACGCGCCTTGGCTCCGCAATTCGTGAAGAAGACCTGGTCGGGCGCTTTGGGGGCGACGAGTTTCTGATCCTGCTCGCCGACATCGCCCAGCCTTCCGATGTGGCCACGATCGCTGACAAGGTCATCGCCGCCCTCAATGTGCCCTGTCGATCTGGAGGACATGTGGTTCGCGTGGGGTCCAGCATTGGCATCAGCATCTATCCGGATGATGCCAACGACGTTGAAACGCTGATCGATCGTGCTGACGCGGCCATGTACCGTGCGAAATGGCAGCAGGACGGCAGCTATGTCTTCAGCGGCGATCCTTCGCTCGCCGAAGAAACATTGCACCAGCCGCGACTTGCCGCGCTGCAGCAGCCCGTGGCGCCTGGTGGGCTGACCTTGGACAAGCAGGAACGTCGGT